>NZ_JACIYL010000657.1 GCF_014359955.1 Thermogutta sp.
GAACCAATCCCGCAGTTCGTGTCGCCGTGGGGTTTCGGCTGTTGTCGGCCGGTCGTGCAGGGAATTGGGCATGGCGAAGACGGCCACTTCCGGCAGAAAGCTGCTGAAGCCCGCCCCCGGGCCCACATACTGGCGTTCCAGTTCTAACAGGCCGAGCTGGTATCGCCGGCTCAGGTAGGCCATCAGGACGGGATCGGGACGCGCTCCGAAGTGGCAATCGGCGAATGCCGGATACAGCCCCGGCGAGATCTCCATACGGAATCCAAACAGAGCAATGGGAATAATCTTGGGATCAGCGAAGAGATCGAGATGACCGCCAGTGGCCTGATAGAGCGTTTCACCCAGCAGGGTGAAATGGCCGAAGCCGTAGTTCCAGTATCCAATCCCCTCCGAGCAGTAACCGTCGGCGGTGAAGCCTTTCAAAAAGTATCGGATATACTTTTCTGCTGCGGCGACGAAGAATGCCCGACGCTGGGGATCCGGGATATTTTCCAGGGCCGCTCCCACCACGTTGGCCAGGCACACGGCGTTCCAATTGTTGGTCCCTGTCAGCCACCACAAACTGGGTTTGCCGGTGTTCACCGCTTTCTCGAACGGGGTGAAAACCCGTCGTTCAAGCTGCTGGGCGATGAGTTGCCGGGTTTCGGCGGAAAGTTTATCGCTCAGCCAGAAATCGACGGTGGCCAGATTCCACGCTGTGCCCGACGAACCGAGATCGATTTCCACCGTCCGGCCATAGAAGTTGTTCAAACCGCGATCGTGGGCGGGCATGACCCATGTCTTCTCCGCAGCCAGCGCCGCGATGAGCTTCTCAATCTCAGCAATAAATCGGCCGCGATTCTCCAGGCATTCCGCCGCAGCGAGGGTTCCCAGTCGGGATCGCCGGGCGCTGTAGGGCCCCTCGTAACGACGCCGATTGCCGGTCCGCGAAAAGTCGAGATAAAGATCATCAGGCAGGTCGGGGATGGGGGTCCGCATTGACCTTTCCGCAGCGCTCACGATGGAAGCGAACTTCTCGTGTTTCGCCAGGGCTTCCCACACAGCACGGTCCGATGCTGGCCTTCCCACACCGCGCGGCTCTTTGGGAAGATATTGCGCCCAGAACCGCACCCGATCGGCCGGCACACCACCATCGACTGGCTCGCCTCGAACAGCACCGGCGGTCCCAAGGAGCAACGTCCCGACAATGAAAATGAAGACTGTTTTAGCGGGGAAAGTTCTCAGCCCTGCTTTCCACGAAAAAGATAAACGGCCGATTTCCGGATGGATGGTGTTGAATCGGATCATGGCTTTTCCTCCCCGAACAGTGACCCAGAGACAGGACGACATGTTTCCGCCGCGTGGTTGGCTTTTTGTGCGTTCCATGGCCAAAACCTTGTGGACGTTCTCGTCACATGACACTTTCAACGCCGAGGGCGCCGGTTGGCGATCTCACGGAGGGCAACGCGGTATTTTTGCTCTAAACGGCAGACCTTATCCGCAACAACTTGCGATTACGGCAGGCCACGATTTTCTGGATGCACGCACAACGGGATCAATCGAACGTTATCAATCGCATGTCAAAATGTTTCAAAACAACGTGGAACACGTCGGTATCCCGGGCAGGCTCGGGAGGCAGGATGCCGGGATGGGAACTAATGAGCACGGTCCGCTGGGACTTATCCCGAGCCGGCGCACCGTGCGATCCCTGAACGAGTTCCGCCTTCAGGGGAATGCCCCGGGTGTTCGGATCAAAAAACAGTTCCACGGGATCATAGCCGGGTTTACGGTGGATGTCCACCTTCCTCGCGAAAGGTGGCGCCAGGTGATCCTCCAGCCAGTAGTAGTACGCAAACCACGCGTCGGGCTGGGCACTGAGGATGACCTCCCCGCTCCGCGGATGATTGAGGTGGTACCGCGCCCGCTCTTCCAGAGCCAGCACCTCATCCACGCCGGGAAGACCCCGGAAAAGCCCCACCACTTTTTCGATCACCTCGGGTTCCGCATCCTTCACGTAGATATGCGCCACCTGGTGATCGGCCAGGGCCCAGGCCGCACTGTTTTCTGTGTCAAGGTATTCGCCGTCTTTTTCTTCACGTACCTTCAGCAGGCCGGCTTCGCGAAGGATCCGGTTGGGATAGACGACCCGTTCCACGGGAGTGATGACGTATTCTCCGGCAACGAGCCAGAGAGGGTCTCCATCGTAGGCGTCGCGGAGGCCGGCCATTAATCGGCCGAGGACTTCGTCCAGTTCCTGGACAGCTTTCATGGCGGCGGCACTCTCCGGGCCATCCCGCTGCGCTGCGTAGTCCAGGTGGGGAAGATAGATGTAGAAGAAGTTCGGACGATACTCCTGCGCAAGCAGGATGGCCGATTCGACGATCCAGCGCGTACTTTCGATGTTGGCCAGCGGTCCCCAGAAGCGATGCAGGGGGAAATCCCCCAAAGCCTCGCGAAGTTTCGGATAGAGATCTTCCGGCCGGGTGTAGCACCACAGAGTTTCCGTGCCGTCGGGATTGTGGATCGGGGCAGGCGTGCAGATGTACTCGGCTCCGCTCTCTT
>NZ_JACIYL010000658.1 GCF_014359955.1 Thermogutta sp.
TTCCGCGCACGCGGTCGCTCCTCAAAAACGAAGTGGGACGAGGTGGGGCACAGCGGGCACGGTTATCCTCTTGCTGGCGTCCCTGGTGAGTCTCGCGATTGGTGGCAGAGATGCGCCCTCGTTCGCTCAGCAGCCTCCTGGAGCGATTCCCGAGAGATCGGCCGGCGGAGCAGGCGCTGCTTCCGTACCGGCGCCGCCGGTTTATCGCGTTTTTATTCCGGTGGACGAGAAGGGGCGTCCCGCCGGGCAGGAAGTGTACGTGCCGGAGGAGTTTTACAAACAACTCCAGCGGCGGGTGAGTCCCCTCAACGAGACGCCGCCTAGCTGGCAATTTACCGGAGCGGTGTACAGGGGTACCTTCTCTCCTGCGAATACTGGTGATCGCTGGGAAATCACTGATTTTAATCTGACGTGCGAGTGCCTGCTGAGCGAGGCACCGGCGACCCTGGAGTTTCCCTTGGGCAGCGATATTCTGGTGCCCAGCGTGGATGAGCTTCTCGTGGATGGCCGTCCGACATCGGCCACGTGGAACTCGGGGCGCCTCCGCGTGACGATCAATGACCCGGGGCGACATCGACTGCGCATCCCCTTCACAATCCAGCCGTCTCTTCAAGGCTCTGTGACAGAGGTGACCGGAGCAATCCCGCCGGTCATGAATGCCCGGCTGGAACTCGCGGCTTCTCCTGATGTTCTCCGCGTGGAGGTGCCCTCTGCGTTGGGACGTGTGGAACGCGACCCGGAAAGCGGAGCCTGGACCGCCGAACTCGGACCCGCCAATCAACTTGTCATCCGCTGGACAACCGGACAACCGCTCTTCGGCGATACCTCGCCGGAAAGCGACGTGCTCTATGTTCTGGATCTTCGGCCCGATGGATTCCACTGGACAGTCCGCTGGAAACTTCATTCATTCAGCTTGGTACGCAATCAACTGCAACTGGTGTGTGATCCCGATCTCACTTTGGTATCGGTTACCGCGGGGTCGCCGGTGCAGATCCAGCCGCTTCTTTCTGGTGTGGATCAACAGGTGTTCAACATCACCTTTTCGGGCCCGGTGGCCTCGGATCAGATCGTCACGGCCGAGTTCTCCCAGGCGATGGGTGAAGCGCCGGGTGGGATTCGCCTGCCCACCGTCCACCTGACCGACATTGGAGTGGGACGTCAGGACCTGGTGGTGAACGTGGGACCGGGTTTGAAGGTGGTTGCATCGCACTCCCCCCGATGGCAATCCGTGGATTTGGGTGAGGTCCAGGGACGCTGGCAATTTCAGGTCGCCGAGGGCGCGCTCGCCTACACCTGCTCCGAGCCCTCACAGTTCTGGGGAGCCTGGATCATCTCGGACCACCCGCCGCTGCAAACGAACGACGCCCTCCAGATCACAATCGGCGACGCGTCAGCCCATCTCGCATGGCAGGTGTTTTTCCCTAAGGATCAACCACTCCCCGGGATTTTTCATGTGAAGTTGCCACGGGATTTCCATCTGGACAGTATCGCCCTTTACAAAGGAGCTGTGGAAATCCCCATTTTTGCTTCGCAGGACAAGCAGGGTGAGCTGCTCCTTTTGACTGGCGAGGTGCCCGCTGGCGAGGTCCGGCTGGTGGTGGGAGGAACGATTCCCGTTGTCCCGGATGTGGAATGGTCCTGCCCGCGGTTTGCTCTTCAGGAAGCCGATTCCAGAAGCCTCACCGTCGTGGTCTTCCAATCCTCGGGGGTAAAGGCGGAAATCGTCCGTGCCGAGCAGTTCGAACCACTCTCCGTGGCTTCCGGTTTGATTCTGCCGCCGGGTGATGACTCTCAGGTGGGAGCATACGTATCCCAGAGCCCCTCGACCGCCGATATTCACCTGCGGGTTCGCTTGCGGGAGCATTTCTGGCCCGCTGACGCTACTGTGCGAGTCTGGCAAGGAAACAACCGGTGGTTCGCCGAGGTACTCTGGGACCTCGATTTTGGGGAGAGCACAGTTCAGGAACTTCCCATTGCATTCAGCCCGGCCGTGTTGGGGTCGCTCACCGTTTCTCCAACCGCCACGTTTGGTGTAGCGCCGTCGGTTAATCCGGAGGCAGCCCCCAACGCTCCCCATCCCAACTCTGCTTCTGGAGTCGTCACGTTCGCGGAACCGCAGACGGGGCGGGTTCGCCTCCGAATGGCAGGGGAAATCACGCCGGCCAACGGCTGGCTGGCTGTGCCGCAAGTCACAAGCCCTCAGGTGCGGGTGCAAAGCGTCAAAGTTCTCCTCCCGAAAAAATTGGCATGGGACAGCCGTCTGGCCGCCATTTGGGGACTGCGCTCCGTGGTGCCGTCCGAAATCCCGCTGGTGCAACCGCCGGGCGAGCAGTGGGTGGCCTACCAGACAGACAAGGCAGGGTCCTGGCCCCTCATGAAAATCCCTGCGGAGCAACCCGGCAAGGTGAATACCTTGGAAATGGTTCTCGCGGTCAATTCCCAGCGGGAACTGTTGGGCTGGCTGGAAGCGGAACTGGAAAACGTTCCGGAAGGTGAGATCACGACCGCTGCCCTGCCGGGATGCAAACTTGTG
>NZ_JACIYL010000659.1 GCF_014359955.1 Thermogutta sp.
TCGTCACGTGCGGACTGAACACGTGCGCAACCGCGCAGATTCGGCCGCAGGGGCCCGCGGTGAATCAACCTCCCCGACCGGTGCAACAACCTGCCCCGCCGGGCCAACCGGTTCCCCCGACACCGGCACCCAGGCCGCCCGCTCCTCCAAGCACGTCGCAGCGGCTGCCTGCCCCGGTGGAGGTCAGTGGGACGGATCTTCTGACCAAGGACGGGGTGCAACTGCAGGCCACCTATTATCCCAGCAATAAAGGCAAGGATGCCGCCGTCGTTATGCTGATCCACGGTTGGAAGGGAAGTCGAAGGGATTTCGATCGGCTGGCGCCGTTTCTCCAGCAACAGGGTTATGCGGTGTTTGTACCCGATCTGCGGGGTCATGGGGGGAGCACCCAGCGGCTTCTGCCGACACCGACCACGATCACGGTGGATAAGATGCCGCCGGTCGAAGTCGCCCGCATGGTGGATATGGACCTGGAAACCTGCAAGCGATTCTTGCTTCAGAAAAACAATGCGGGGGAACTTAACATCGAAAAGCTCTGTCTTTTAGGGCTGGACGTAGGGGCGACCGTGGCCCTGGATTGGGCACGCCTCGATTGGAGCTGGCCGGTGTACCCCGGACTCAAACAGGGCCAGGATGTGAAAGCCCTCATTCTCATTTCTCCGAAGTGGTCGGTGCCTGGTCTCAATGTCCAGGCCGCCATGTCCCATCCCGCTGTGACCAAGGCCCTTTCGATTTTCTTGATTGTGGGGAAGGATTCCAGCAAAGATTTGGCAGATGCCCAGCGGATGTACAACATTTTTTCTCGATTTCACCCGATGCCGAAAGACGAGAACCCGGAACTGCGGGACCTTTACTTTGCAAAACTTCCAAGCTCGGCTCAGGGGAAGGATCTTTTACTCCGCTTTGAACAGCCGCTCTTTCAATCAATTGCCTACTTTATCGAGCACCGGGTAGCCAAACAGCCGTTCCCGTGGCAGGACCGCTCACGGCGGAAAGAAGATTGATCCGACCGCCGAAACCAAGGACCATGATCGTCCGGAACGAGAGCGGAGGCACTTCCCATATTTCTGTGCCGGGGGAGAGCGGACGTCCCCGGGGGGGCGACGGAGCGAGATTCAGCCCGGAGGGACCTGTTTGTCACGTCCGTTTCTCATCGGCAGGGCAAACTTGCCTTTCACCGGGCACGACAAGCGTGCCCCTCCGAAAAATGTCGGAGGGACCCGCTTGTCGGGTCCGCTGTCCAATTTTCGATTATCCATTCCCCCTTGCCGGGCACGAGAAGCATGCCCCCCCGATCCGATGGTAGGGGCAATTCATGAATTGCCCGTACCCCTGTACACAGTGGCCCGGTTCCACCCGGGTCCCGTCGCTGAATCTGAACTAATCCGTACCCTGAGATTGGAGTGCCGGCAGAATGATCTCCGTGCCGATGGGGAGCAGGTCCGGGTCCGGGATTCTGGATCGGTTCGCTTCGAAGATGACCCGCCACTTGCCCGGATCGCCGTAGAATCGCCGGGCGAGCTCCGGGAGAGTGTCGCCGTCCTGGATACGGTAATGGGAGAGTATTTCCCCGCCGGTCTTGCGACCTTCTGACGCCTCGAGACGTTCACGCCCGCTTGCCGGTGATGATGAATCGTCGGGGGGAAGCGTGCGTTTCTCACGCCCGTCACCGGGGGTTTTCTCGGTCAGAAACGGGCGGCCGGTTCTGCTGCCTCCTTCCTGGCCGGAAAGGTGACCGGCAGGATACTGCTCGGGAATGGCCGGTGGCTTTTGACGGCCAAGCGACAGGAGAAGGTTGGTTTCTGGGGCCGCGATGATGTCTGGCGAGATGGACGTATCGGCATCGGAAGAAGGAAGCGTTTGGCTGGCTGGACTGAGGGGCGAAGTGGGCGGGGAGGGGAACGATGTCGAAGTTACAGACGCAGGAGCAGAACTGTTTAGTGGATCTGGCAGAGACGGAGCCCGCGGTGGGCGGGAAAGCAAACCCCACACAGCTCCCACCGAGAGCGCTGCAACGAGGACAAAAACAACGAGTCCGCGGTCCACTCCCATGTTGTTGTCAACGTCATGGCTGCTCTGGACCTCCGTGTCTGTTCCTCAACGTCCTGGTGCGGTGACAAAATGTCCGCTCGAGGGCGAGGGACTCCTGTTACCAGAAATCGACCGGGCGCCCGCCGTTTTGTGAGCCGCAAGCAGCGAAGGCGTTCTGTCGGCAAATTGGGTGCAATCAGAAATAAAAGTGCCCAGGGGGCATCTCTCCGCGAACCGCCTGGGCACAGGATGCTCAAACCTGGTGGACTGCCCCGATGCTACGAGACGTACTGAAGAGATCGAACCTGCGAGGCAGGCCCGGTCGGACGTGGCGACAGCCACAGGAGTACGGGGGAAGCGATGAATACCGAGCTGTAGGTTCCGGTGATCACGCCTACCAGCAAAGTGAAGCTGAAGGCGTGAATTCCCGCCCCGCCCCCAATGTACAGGACGACGATGACGAAGAGGGTGGTGAGCGAAGTGATGAGCGTTCG
>NZ_JACIYL010000066.1 GCF_014359955.1 Thermogutta sp.
AATTTTTCTTTCCATGTTTAAATTTTTTTAAATAATTATACAATCGACGGTGTAGAAATTAACCGGCACCTTCTTAGCCGCCGCTGCGGCGACTGAGCGGGTGCCCAAAAAACTGGTTGGGCGTCTAGACAGCGCACAACTGGGTGCATCTATGGGCACATGTCTTGCCATATCTCTGCGCCAATTGTGCCAGACTTTTAGTAGGAGGTCTGGTTATCGTCTGCGGCCATCCTGGGGCATGGCGGCCGTGGAGGCCGCTGTGCACCTGTGGAGACGGCACCATGACGATCTCTCAATTTCTTCCACAGTATCTTGTCTTACGTGTCTCTCACTCGAAGCAGTACCTTGCCAATGTTCGGTTGTGCGTGTCACGCTTTGTCGAAGCAAATGGCGACATTTTCTTGGGCGACATCACGGAGGAGCATATTGGGCGATTCTTGGCTGTCGTAGGCAAAACCGCACGCTCGTCCTATACACTACGAGGTCATCTAGCAATGCTGAAGGCTATCTTGAACGAGGCCTTCAACATTGGCCTGCTGCCTCGGCTCCCCCGATTCCCGCGTATCCGCTTGGAGAAACGAGATCCGGATGCTTGGACAATCGAAGAAGTGCAAAAGCTCTTCAAACATGTGTGGGCCCTTCCAGGATCAGTAGGAGTTATTCCCGCCCGTCTGTGGTGGGGGTCGCTTCTTCTGACGAACTACTACACCGGGCTAAGATTGAGTGCTCTTCTGAATGTGACCTGGTTTCAGATCGACTTTCGCGGTTTTTTGCGGGCCTATACGAACAAAAACAAGCGGGAACAGACATTTGCCCTTCCTCAAGACCTTGTTCAGCTCCTTCGCGAGATTCAGTATCCGCCTCGCGAGAAGGTTTGGGAACACCCATACCGGGACCCAAAGTGGCCATGCAAGGCCCTTCGGCGGATCGTGGACCGGGCCGGCATTCCAGCTCCCAAGAATCTGCACGGGCAACTGTTCCAAAAGATGCGGCGCACCTGCATCACCTGGACCGCCGTGAACGATCTGAACATGGCCACCAGGGTGGCGGGCCATGCTTCGCCGGATACAACCATCAAGCACTACGTGGATCCGCGGATGCTGGGGGCTATCACGCCCATCGTTCCGCGGATCAACATAAAGACGGCATAAGGACGCACACAACCACGCGGTCCCTGTTTAGGCGTGGGCGGTCCACGCCGGGGACCGACCGTGCCCCGCTCCGGCCGCGGTCATGTTCGCTGCCCGCCACACCGTCCCCGCCGCGGCCGGAGTTTTTTTGTATCACGTGCCTTTCAGCCAGCGTTGGAATCGCCACCACCAGAACGATGGACCGGAGAGCGGTTTTCCTTCCCTGGCCCGCTGTCCGAGGGCAAAACCTGTCTCCGTCACGAGGAACCATCCATCCTTGAGGAGGCGGAACAGACCACGCTGGCAAAGCCGCTCGAAGGCCTCCAGGTAGCGGGCGATGGCAGCCGGATCCGAGTGACTGTCGATCAAGATCGACCCGGCATGAAAGACGCAGAATTGGTCGTCGATTTCGATACAGACTTGACGGTCTTCCTGGATGGCGGCCAAGAGCTCGATCTCGGCCCGGGAAAGCCTCGCCAAGCGGGGCCTGAGTGTGCGGAAGGTCCAGACGGCTTGAGCACACAGTTCGGCAGCTTTCATGGCGACTCCTACGTAATCCATCTCGCTGGCTCCTTTCTCTTGGGGCCGTCGGTGGGCGGCGAAACTCTGCCGGCGGCCCTGGGAGTTTTTTCCATCAAGCAGCATGCTGAGCGTCATTTTAGCACCGACTGGAGGTTTCCAAGATGTCCCGACTAACTGGACTGGAGCAAGAGCTAAGACGGAATCTGGCGCGCTTCGGGATTGCCGCCAAAGGGCGGGTAGACGTGCGGGCCGTGGTGGAAGGTGTCCTCAACCTGGTAAGCCAGACGCCGCGGCTTCAGGAGTGCACGACAACCAGTATCGTGGAGGCCGTCCACAAGGCGGTTTCCCTGGGGCTTGACCCGACTGGCACGACGGACGAGGGGTACATCACGCCCCGCAAGCGCCACGCGGTCTTTGTGCCGGGATACCGGGGACTCTTGAAAATCGCCTACGAAAACCCGCGGGTTGGGCTGATCGAGGCCCACGTGGTGCGGGAGCGGGATCATTTCGAACTTCGATACGGCGACCCGGAGGGGCACGTGGTGGATCACCGGCCGCGGCTGAACGTGGCTGAGGGAGAGCCCAATGTTCCCATCGGGGCCTACGCCATTTGCTGGTGGCGGGACTGTCCCCAGCCCCTAGTGGAATGGATGACCGCCGAGGAAATCGAGGCTAACGCGGAACGGAGCGGAAATAGAGACGAGGACTCGCCCTGGCAGACCGACTGGCCGGAGATGGCCCGCAAGACGGTCCTCAAGAGACTTCTCAAGTACATCCCGCTGGGGCCGCAACTGGGGGTCATTCTGCGGGAACGGGACGACGATGGTTCCCTGGAGGAGACGGAAACCTCCGATGTGGGCGTTGCCGACGGCGATTCTGGGCCGAATTACGACGCCCTCATCGGGCAGGCGGCGACTCTGGAGGCCATCGACCAGGTAATCGCCAGTCTGAAGGCCGACGAGGCTTTGGATTCTGAGGAAAAGACCCGGCTTTTCAATCTGGCGGTGAAAAAGAAGCGGGAGCTGCGTGCTGTCAGTGTCTGATGGAAGGCGCAGGGAGTGAGAACGAGGAGTCTGGGACTGCAAAGGAGTGAAGGATGTTGGTGCTATCACGGAAGCTGAATGAAAAGATCATTCTGGCCAACGGTATCACGCTGACAGTGTTAGCCGTTAAAGGGAAAAACGTCCGAATTGGGATTGACGCCCCAAGGGATGTGGTCATCTTGCGGGAGGAACTTCTTCAGAAGAGGAGACCGCAATGCGAAGCTACTTCTCTGTCGAATGGGCACAAGACGGACGGAGAAAAATAGCCGTCGGCAACACGCAGTTTGAGTTTGCACTCTTTCTCGATGAAGAGAAACTGCGTGACCCCCACGCCCGGGAAACCGTAACCGCGTGGGCCCTCGGGCTCTTCAGTTGTCCTGGGGCGAATATTTCCAAGAAAACGATCGACGATCTGTTCGACTACTTAGAGGAAAACTGGCCGCTCCAGCGGCCGCTATTTCCGAGGCCGAAGCTGCGGTTTTGGTGACATTTGCGGAGCACAGGAGCGACGCCGTGATAGATCGTGATTTCATTACCACAATCTTTCTGGTCCCCAGGAACTACCGCATAGAGCGAGAGATAGCAAGCTTAGCCAGGAAGCGCTGGCCTGATGGCGTCGTCCGTCCTGTGTGGACTGTCGGACGGACACCCAGTGGCCGTTTCAGGCTTTATTCAAGTGTGGCCGTGTTCGCCAACGGCGAGCCTGTAGCCCTGGCATACCTCACCAGGGCAGGGGTTGTTAAATGGCACGCCCTATGGCCAACTGAGGTTTGGGAAGAAGAAACATTGTGCCAATAGATATGTTGATCACGCTGAGGTATTTGTTGTTTCATGCTCCGGTTCTGCTAGTCGCGTTCGGCGTAATACTGAAGAGCGATTTGCTTTTGTATTGTGGAGCAACGTCATTCGTGATTAAAGAAATTGTGACTGACGTCTATGCGATAGTGAGAGAGATAGCAAGAAATGGAGCGGAATGGAAGCATGGCAATGTGCAGAGCGAGACCCGCCATTCTTAACTTTAGCAGTGAACGACAAGGAGCGTGTAATGAAGGCAAATATGCCGCAGCAGCGACGGAAATGCATAAGGGAAACGTTCCGCTTTTCAATCGGTTCGTTTAAAGATGGCAAATTGATTGCATATGCAAAAGTCAATCGGCGTGGTGCTGTGTCCTGGTTTAAGCCATGGCCAGGCGAAACCTGGCAGGAGGCATGAGGTGTGTCCCGTCCCGGAGGCGGGACTCGCCGGGCGGTCCGGCGACAGGGATTTGCGGAGTGAAGCTCAGGATGGCTGGTGACTTCATTTTGTTACGGACAACGCTGCCGACATGCAGAGAAGTCCTCATCTTAGCGGACTTGTGTCGGTGCGAGAGCGACCTGATCTTAGGTCGGCTGGCGCGATTCTGGATCTGGGCAGATGCGGAGACCAGCAACGGCGACTTGTGCGGTGTGTCGATCGACATGCTTTCCAAAACGTTGCACATCCCCAAGTCGTTCTTTACGGGGCTGGTCTCTGTAGGCTGGCTTGAGGTCCACGAGTGGGGCCTGAGAATTCCGAACTGGGACAGGTGGTTCTCGGACTCATCAAAGGCACGGTACGGCGAGATCATACGCAAGAGGCTTCAACGCAGTCGGGATGCCCCAAACGGCGAGTTCCGGACAAATGTCCGGACAATTTCCGGACAATGTCCGGACAATTTCCGGACTAAAGAAGAAAGAAGAGAGAGTAAAGAAGAAAGGAGAAAGAAGACAGAAGGAAGATCTAATCCTTCGGTAACACTGGAATGTAATTTACAACCTTCTGGTGTTGGAAAATCTTTGTCTACTGGGGAGACACAAAGCTGTTTTGAGTCTTCCGGTAATGGGAAGCCCATGGTAGACGAAGATTGCGGCGAGACGAAATGTTGCGGCGAGTTCGGGCAAGCCGACTCGCCGCCGTCTCCGGCGGAAGATAACCGCGACGTGCCAGAGGAAGTCGCACGCCTCACATTCCCATGTGATGGGCCGACCAAAGAATGGAAGGTCACGCGGGACGTGTTTGTTTCGCTTCAGGAGGCCTTCTCCACAGTGGACGTGGTGGCCGAGATCCGCAGGGCCTACGAGTGGATTCTCGCGAATCCAGACCGCCGGAAGACCGCGAAAGGGATGCGTCGGTTCCTGTTCAACTGGCTGAGCCGTGCTGTGGACAGCCGATCCACGTCACGAGCGCCGCCGAGTCCACTACTGAGCGACCTGGAAAGGAGGAATCTGGAAGCCACGAAGCTCTGGCTTGCCCAAAAGGAGCAGCAGCATGCCAACTGATGCGGAACGCTTTGCCATTGTGATGAATGCCCTGGGGGCTGCCTTCAATCGGCCGATCACCCCCGCGGTCCTCACAGCCTACGAGATGGGCCTGGATGGGCTGGCCATTGAGGAAATCGAGGCCGCCGCAAAGCGGGCCCTCAAGACGTGCAAGTTCATGCCGACCCCAGCCGAGCTGCGAGAGCTCGCTGGGGGCCTCAAGCCGGAAGACCAGGCCGTGCTGGCCTGGCAGGCCGCCGTCCGGGCCGTCGAGGACTATGGTTGGTACCGCAGCGTGCAATTCGAGGACGCGGCCATTACGGCCACAATCCGCAGCCTGGGCGGTTGGCAGCGGTTTTGCGAGCGGTGTGGCGGCGAGGAGGAGAAGTGGCTCCGGCAGGAGTTTCTCAGGACCTACGCGGCTTACTGCAAGGTCGGGGTCAGCCCGGAAGCGGCACTGCCGCTAGTCGGAGAATTCGAGCGGCAGAACACGCTGTTGGGCTACCGCAACAGGCCTGAGGACCGGCCAGCCCTCATCCCGTGCGAGTATGTACCGCCAGTTCTACGACGGATTGGGCGTTCGGAGGCAGACCGAGAGGCTCTCGCGATAGCCAACGAGCTCGCAAACTCGATGCGAGTCCCAGACTGAAAGTGGGGGCGACAATGGGTAGCGACGAGAAGCCCCGCTGCTGTAATTGCGGGCGTGCCACGTGTGACCTGTACTATCGCAACCCAGGCACGGGATTTCCATGTAAAGACCCATGGTGTGCCGAGTGCTACGAGCGAATGTGGGCGCACTACTGGCGCGCCTTCTGGACAGACCGCGGCAATGTGATCGTTGCATGGGAACGCGTGACGCAAAACAAGAAATACCGCATCCGGAAAAGACGGATAAAGCCGTAGAGATGGAATCAACCAAACAAGCCGTTAGCATCGATCTCCCCTGGCCGCCGACGGCGAATCGCTACTGGCGTCGTGTCAATGGTCGAACGATCCTATCCCGGGCGGCTCGCCAATTCCGAAAGAGAGTCAGGGATTTATGGTTCGTGAAAAAGTATGTTTTAGGAAAGGACGGATTCGCTGACACGGAGGTGCGGGTGGAAATCGACGTGTATCCACCCGACCGTCGCCGACGAGACATCGACAATGTCGTTAAGGCGGTCCTGGATGCCCTCGTGGATGTTAACATCATCGATGATGATTCTCAGGTGAAGGAACTGCGTGTGGTACGGCATGAGTGCATTCCTGGAGGCCAGGTGAGGGTACGAATCACGGAATGACAACCCCCCATCCTCTCGATTCGTTCAAACTCGTCGCGTTGGACGAACTATCCCCGCTGTCACGGCGGTCATTGCTGAACATCCTGGGGATTCGCGGTGCTGAGACCCTGCCGGAAAATACGCTTTCAGATCTGTGTATCTGCGAAGTGGCCGATCCGGATCAGTTGATCCCGGCTTTGAAATGGGCGGAAGAGCGTTGCGGGGCGCGGATCCCCCTCGTCTTTTACCCTGGTCCACCGGTCCGCATTCTCCTCACCCTGCGTGACCTGGGCCCCCTCGCGGCCTGGTATTTCCGGGCCGTTGCTGCGGTTCATGGGTGAGTTTGTTCCAACCTGCTCACAAGCGCGTGGTACACTGACTGTATGAAAGGACGGCGGATCACTCAAGCGAAACGGCAACTGGTGATCACGTTGCACGATCAGGGCATGAACATCACGGAGATTGCCCTGGCGACCGGGGTGCCGAAAAGTTCGGTGGCCCGCATCTGCCGTACTGAGGAAGACCGTCTGCCCGACGAGAAGAAGCCGCTGGGACGGTGCCCCCGGTGTGGCAGGCTGGTGCGCTTGCCCTGCTATGCTTGCTGGTTGGAAACGGCTCCGGAGAGCCGCAAGCGGGCCTGGCGGGCAGCATGGAGAAAATTGGAGAAACGCGCCATGGACCTTGTGAAGGAAATCCAGGAACTGAAACAGGCCATCCAGGACGCTCTCGAGGACGGGCGGATCACACTCCGCGAGGCGATCGTCATCGCCCGCGAGGCGGCGGATGTGGCCGCCATCCTCCTGCCGTTGATCCTCGGCAAGACGGCTGCCATGGAGGCGGAGTCCAAGGAAAAAGAATGACCCGATAGGTGAGGACCGCGCTGATGAGAGCCGCGATACTAGGGATCGTGTTGTCGTTAGTTCCAGCCTGGCTCTGGGCGGGGGAGCTCCAATTCCAGGCGGGCGGGGGTGACCAGCTCACGGTCAAGGCCAAAGCGAACCAGCAAAAGTGGCTGGTGCTCAACGAGAGGATCGTCGTGGCGGCCGTCGTCGATGGTCGCCTTGTCGTTGAGGACTTTAACTGGCCGCCCGGACCACAGCCGATACCTCCTAACCCTGAACCCGGCCCCCAACCCCAGCCGCAACCGGTTCCTGGGCCGAAGACTGTCTTGTGGATCGAGGAGTCGTCAGCGCGGACGCCGTCGCAGGCTGCCGCGGTGGTGGATAAAGCCATCCGAGACGCCCTGGCGGCGGCCCGGTGGACGCTCCGTGTCGTTGACGTAGATGTGGTGGACGAAACCGGGAAGCCACCCGCCGATCTGGCCGGTTACCTGGACGCGGCCCGCCAGGCGGGAGTGCCGCGGGTCTTCATCCTCCAGGATGGACGTGAACTTTATGCCGGAGCTGCTCCTCCCGATCGCTCCTCGTTCATAGCCCTCCTCCGTCGTTATGGCCTGCCGGTAGGGGGACCCGCTGAACAGTCCGGGTCCCCCGCCGGGTCTCGTCCTCAGGAAGTGAGCCCTGTAAAAGAAGATGCGACCGAGCACGAAGAGGAGACACAACCCATGTTGAACGGAACCTGTCCGACAGGGCAGTGCCCGGTGCCAACAGTCCCCATGCGGAGGTGGAGACTCAGATGAGCGACTTGACCATTCTGATCGACGGGAAGCAGTATCACCTGGGCTGTAAACCAAGACTACTCCATCCCGGGGCGGTTTATCCAGTCTTGGGAGCTGATCCTGATCGTCCGGATATCAAGCTGATCCCTCGGGAGCAGTGGGTGGAGGTTGACTTCTCTCACCTGGTCCCGGAGATTCTGGATCAGGACGGGCAAGGAGCCTGCAATGCATTCGCCTCTGTGCAGGCTCTCCACGTTGTGCGAGCGGAAGCCGGTTTACCCTACGTGAAACTCTCACCTGGGAACTTGTACGGCCGCATCAACGGCGGCGTCGATGCAGGATCGACTCTCTCTGACGCGATCATCACGCTTGAGAAAGAGGGCGTCTGCACGGCTCAGACTGTCCCAGAATTGCAGTGGCGACAGCGATATTGGCCACCGACGTGGAGAGAAGAGGCGAAGAAGTTCCGTATCCTTGAAGCCTGGGACTGCCCCAGTTTCGACCACTTAGCCTCGGCCCTGCTGTTAGGGTTCCCGGTGAACCTCGGGATACTCGTGGGTTGGAACTTCCGCGTCGGATCTGACGGCTGGCTGGCCGATTACCGCGGCGGTGGTGGGGGGCACGCGATGTGTGGCGTGGGGCTTCTCTATCACCGGGACCGAAAAACATGGGGCATCAAGGTTGCCAATTCATGGGGAAAAGATTGGGGACAGGACGGCTTTGCCGTTGTGCCGGAGAGTTATTTCAAGAGTACGCCGTTCACGGACGGCTGGGCGGTGCGGGGGTGTGTGGATCCGTCGGGTGAGTGGTAAAGCATCGGGAGGCGAAACGTGACCGACGACCGCTGGGAGAGACTTGAGCAACGGATTGCCGACATCCAATCCGGAATAGCGGAAATCCGGACTATTTACGAGACGCACAGCAGGGCAATTGAAAGGATTGAACGGACACTGTTCGGCAATGGAAATGCCGGACTATGCACCAAGGTTTCGGCCATTTTGTGGATGAGTTCGGCGATTGCCGGGTTCGTGGCCGTGCTATTGGCCCAGGCCATCGCCTCCTGGGTGGGTCGTGGCTGATGGCTAAAAAGGCGGTCTCAAGAAACCAAGCCAGAAAGACACAATCGCCACCGGAGCCGGCGCGTGATCTGGGCGGGCTTTCGCCCCGCCAGCGGGCCTTTTTGCAGGCTTATGAGCAATGCCCATCCGTAGCCGAGGCGGCCCGCCAAGCCAAGATCCACCGTTCCACGCACTACCAGTGGTTGAAGGACGAGGCTTACCGACGTCACTTCCAGGAGATTCAGGCCACTCTGGGCGACGTCCTTCTGGATGAGGCCGTGACGCGGGCCCTGGCAGGGAGCGACCAGCTCCTCCAGTTCCTCCTGCGGGGGCTGAAACCGGAGATCTTCAACCGTCAGCAGGTAGAGGTCCTTCCAGCGAGTGGTTTTGTGGGAATGGCGGTCTGGCAACTGTCCGATGAGCAGCTCGAAGAAGAGATCCAGCGATGCCGTCGGGCCCTCGAACCTTGATGACCGTCGCCGTCTGGCCCTTCTCCTCCGCGAAAAAGCCATTCGTCACGCCCGCCGCGAGCTGCTGGCTTTCACCCTCTTCACGAAACCGGATTACCAGGTTAACTGGCACCATCGACTTCTAGCCGCGAAACTCCAGCAACTAGAGGCAGGGCAGATCAAAAGACTGATTGTCTGTCTGCCGCCCCAGCACGGAAAATCCGAGCTGGTCTGCCGCCGCTTTCCGGCCTGGGTCTTAGGCCGCAATCCTGCCACACGGATCATCGCCTGCACGCATACGGCCACCCTGGCTGAGGCCCACAGCCGGGATGTGCAGCGGATCATGGATTCGCCGGATTATCGGGAAGTGTTTCCCGGTGTCCTGCTTCCCGGCCGGGAATCACGCCTGCCCGGCCGCTTTAAGCGGACGGACGACTACTGGGAACTGGCCCAGGGAGGGTATTTTCGGGCCGCCGGTGTGGGCGGGGCGATCACCGGCCTCCGCTTCGATCTGGGGATCATCGACGACCCGGTGAAGAGTCGCGAGGAGGCGGAGAGCCCGGTCTACAGACAGCGGATCTGGGAGTGGTTCACCAGTGATTTTTTCACCCGCCGGGCCCGCGACGCGCGGATCGTCGTGTGCATGACCCGCTGGCACAAGGATGACCTGGTGGGACGGCTTCTCAAGCAAGCCGAGGCCGAGGGGGAAGCGTGGAATCTGGTGGAACTCCCGGCCCTCTGCCGCGAGGACCGCAAACACCCCCAGGACCCCCGCAGTCCTGGGCAGGCCCTCTGGCCCGGCTTTCTCGATGAGGATGCCCTGGAGAAGACGCGACGGCAGGACCTGCGGGCCTTCGCCGCCCTCTATCAGCAGGATCCGGCGGAAGCGGCCGGCACCGAGTGGCCCGCGAGTTACTTCGGCGACTGGCTCTGGCTGGACGAATCCCGCTGGCCGCCCCCCGTGGACCACTGGATCATGGCCATCGATCCCAGTCGGGGGCGGGCCGATCTGCCCGGGGACGACACGGCGATTGTGGTCCTGGGTGTGGCCCCCGACCGGGCCCTCCTCTACCTGGATGCCGAGATCGAGCCGCGGACCCCCGAGGAGACCATCCGCCGGGCGCTGCAGCTTTACGAGACGTATCGCCCGCGGT
>NZ_JACIYL010000660.1 GCF_014359955.1 Thermogutta sp.
GATGGCCGCAGCGAAACCATCACCGTGAAAATCCCCGCGGGGATCGAAGATGGGAAACGGATTCGTCTCAGAGGGCAGGGCGGTCCGGCGCCTTATGGCGGTGAGCCCGGCGACCTGTACCTCACCGTCCACGTCGCCCCGCATCCCCATTTTGAGCGAAAAGGAAAAGACCTTTACGTCAAACTGCCGGTGACCATTCCCGAGGCCCTCTTCGGCGCGAAAGTGGATGTGCCCACGCCTCACGGCACGATTTCCCTGCGTGTTCCGCCGGGTACGGCCAGCGGGAAAAAGCTGCGGGTGCCGGGCTACGGCGTTCGACCAGCCGGTGAGCCGCCAGGCGATCTCTATGCCGAAGTTCTCATTGTGCCGCCTCCCCATATTCCCGAGAACCTGAAAGAAAGCCTCCAGCGACTCCAGGACGCGTACACCTCGAACGTGCGCGCAGGCGTGACGTGGCGGTGATTCGTCATGGCGATGGCGTGAAGAGGCGAATCTTGCCGCGCTGTACGGGGCGGCGGGCACCAGAATGGTGGGCTGTCGGCCCGGCGACGAGTCCTGGCAAACAAGCGAGGGAGCAACCGTGGATCAGAGTTTCGGTCGGGAATACCGCATCCGCAAGCAGCGGGATTTTGATCGAGTCTTTGCCCGCCGGTGCTCTGTGTCTGATGACCACCTTGTTATTTACGGATGCGAAAACGATCTGCCTCACCCCCGGCTGGCGATCTCGGCGTCCCGTAAACTCGGCAAGCCAGTTTTTCGCAATCGCTGGAAGCGGCTTGTTCGGGAGGTTTTTCGGCAACGAAAGGCCGACATCCCTCCCGGTATCGACTACGTCGTCATTCCCAGGAAAGGAATCGAGCCCGACTTTCACGAGCTGTGGCGTCGCCTGCCCTCCCTCATGAAACAACTTGCCCGGCGGTTAAGCCGCACCGGTCGGCCCAAGGGCGAAATGACGCCCCAAGATTCTGAAACGCGTGGAGCAAAGCAGGCGTCCTCAAGGAAGTTTCATCAGGATAAGTCGGTGCCACCTCCGCCGAGCAAACCGTCGAACGAGACGGGCGAAGGTTCGCATTCCGGTGACCACAGTCCCCAGATCGCCTGCGATTCCGGCCGTACCTGTCCTGCGCAAGAGAATCAAACGAGCACGCTTGTTTTTAAGGGTCAGGCTGGAAATCCAGCGGCGGGCAGCCTGTTTTCTTCGAACGGTCGAGGCTCGCCGTGGAGGCAGGTCATCTTCGCTGCCGCCCGGGCGATCAGAGCGGTTTATCTCTGCGTCAATTGGGTACTGGCCGGTGTTCTGATCGCGCTCGTCTCACTTTATCGATGGACGATCAGTCCGCTGCTTGGCCGATGTTGCCGCTTTGAGCCGAGCTGTTCGCTCTATTTCATTCAGGCCGTGCAAAAGTACGGGGCGTTTATCGGGACGTGGAAAGGAATCTGTCGGATCCTGCGCTGTCATCCCTGGCATCCCGGGGGGTACGATCCGCCCTAGTCGGCCCGGAAGTCCCAAATCCCCAAATCCTGGCACCGAAGAATTCCCATAGCGTCAACGGTGGCGATTTGCTATTCTCGACACCCGAGCATCTCACAAAGACAGAATCCGCGCCGGTTTGTAAATTGGGATATTTGCACAATAAGTATAATTTGTCTCTGGGTTGAGGAATTTGCCATCGTGCCACCGCTGACTGTCATTCACGCAAGCGGTTTTGCTGTGGGCGAGGCCGTCGCAGGGGTCGCAGAGCTCCCGCCGCGACTGGTGGAGCGACTGATTGAGGCCCCCCGAAAAACTCTGCTCCGTGTGGCGGAGACGGCCAGCCGCGAGGGAGTTCATGCGGTCATTTTCGCCGGCGACGTTTTCAATCCGGCCAGCGCGGCCCCTGGGGATTGGTTCGCCCTCTTCCAGCTTTGCGAGCGACTCGCTGCGCACGACGTTCCCCTGATTTGGCTATGGGGCCAGCTCGAGCGTTGTGGCCCGTGGCCAGAGGAATTTCCGTTTCCACCCAGTGTCCACCTCTTCCAGGGTAATGAGGCTTGTGTGGACACAGTCACTACTGCCGCAGGACCCCTTCAGGTCGTGATCCCACCCCGGGCAACTCCGGGAAAAATACTTTCCGATAACCTTGCGACTGCAAGAGGTTTCACCGTTGGACTGGCTTACGGACACGACATGAGCGACGGCCAGAACCAGCCCGTTTGCGATATTGAAACAGACTACTGGGCCTTGGGAGGGCACCGTATCCGCACGGAGTTCGATTGGGCAGGAATCAAGGCGCACGACCCAGGCCCGGCCTTTGTCCATACCTCAGAGATAGAAAGCATCCCCACCATAACGATTGTGGAACTGTATGGACCGGGAAAGGTTTTCCTGCGATCCGTTTCGCTGGCGGCCTTGCGGTGGCACACGCTCACTCTTTACGTGGCAGCGGAAAGCACGGAACCCCAGCTCGTGTCCCAGATTATTCAGGAGGCCGAAGCCCGCCGGGCAGCGGGGGACGCCGATTGGCTCGTGCGAATCCGCCTGGAG
>NZ_JACIYL010000661.1 GCF_014359955.1 Thermogutta sp.
CTACGACCTTTTGTTAGAGCTTACAAGAGGCCAGGTAGGCCATCTCCGCAACCAGATGGAGGAATGGCAGCTCCTGGGGCTTGACGTGCCAAGCCCTGTTGCGGAGCAGATTGATCAGGCCACAAAGCTCCTCGTCCAGGCGATCGTGAAAAGCTCCGGGGAGCACGCCGCACCAAAGCTGGCCTGGGAGGGACTCCAGTTGGCCCTCGAGGCCTCCTCGACGCTCTGTCAGCGTTACATCGCGCAGGCCATCTCTGTGCGGAAGGTTCTGTCTCGGGGCAGAATACCGTTTTGGCTTGGGGTGACACTGAGCGAAGTGCTTCCCGACTCATCGGCAACGGAACGGCTTGTGGACTTTTCCAACGCGACGGTTGCGGCTTTCCCGTGGAAGGCTGGGGCGCCCGACCCAGAGCAATACTCATTTGACTGGCCGGATCGGTGGTTACTGTGGTCCCGAGAGACAGGAATGTACCGTGGGTTGGGGCCGCTTCTTGACCTTCGCCCCCAGGGCGTGCCTTCCTGGATCGACTTCGAGCAACCCTGGTCCCTCATTCAGCGGAGTGCCTTTTCATTCATCGAAGCAACCGTGCGGCGCTACCGCGGGCGGGTGGATTTTTGGGAGGTGGCCGGGCCGCTGAACGTAACAACGCCTTTCCCCATGCCTGAAGACAAATTGGCGGCCTTTGTGGCGGGCGCCGTTCAAATGGCTCGAGAGCTGGATCCCGGGGCCGTGATCGCTCTGAGCATTCGGCAACCATGGCTCGAGGATTTGCGGATGCGGGAATGTCAGTATCCGGCGCCGTTCGTTGTGGACGCCCTGATTCGCGCGAGGGTGGGTTTGGATGCCCTGATCCTGGAAGTTGATCTGGGCTACATTCCCGGTGGTTCATACCTTCGGGACGTCCTCGAATGGCACCGGCAGCTCGAATATTGGGGACAAATGGGGTTGCCCATTTACGTACGATTCTCCGCACCGAGTCAAACGAGTCCTGACCCGCTGGCCACTGGCAAGACGCGCCCCGTCCACTGTGAGTGGACACCAGAAGAGCAATCTCGATGGACAAGAAGCTATTTTCTGATGGCTCTCGCCAAACCTTTCGTCAGGGGTTTTTTGTGGTCAAACTGGGCAGATTTTCAGCCGCATGAGTTTCCCCATTCCGGATTGCTCGACCTGACTCGGCGTTTCAAGCCGGTCGTGGAAGTCCTTTCCGAACTCAAGCACACTTATCTCCATTGATCTTCCGGAGATTGGTGCTGCGCTGGCTGGGCCAGTGGGTGGGAAGCGCAGCGGACGCACATCGTGGAAAAGCCACGTTCGTCGTCACTCGGGATGGATGATGTCCAAACGGTTTGTCGCCGATTACTCGAGCGATTGGAGCATAGCGCGGATATAGCCCATCGCATAGGCCATCCCTGCGTGCCAGGGGGCGGCGCAGGAAAGAAGAGGTGTGTGGTCAGGGATGATCACGCCGTCGAAATTGTTTCTGTGGAGAATCTGGAGCACTTTGCGGACATCGACGTCTCCCTCGTCGAGGAACGTTTCCTGATAGCTGGGAATCTTGCCTCTGACATTACGGAGATGGAGGTACGCGATCCTGCCTTGCCGACTGCATGAGTCGATCACATCATACAGATCCCCCTCTCCCTGCATTTCCGCCGCTGTGCCGACGCAAAACTCGAGGGCGTTGGCGGGGCTCGGGTGAAGGTCTATCAGCTTCTGAAACATCCATGGTTCGTAAATCAGTCGCGGCGTCTGACGAAGTACAGGAAACGGTGGGTCGTCGGGATGGGCTGCGAGTCGGACTCCGGCCTGCTCGGCGACCGGAACGAGGCGATCGAGAAACCATTTCAGCCGCCGCCAGAGTTCGTCATGAGGAAAAAATGGGATGTGGCCGGCCCCGCGTTCCCGGTACCACATGTTCCAGACCATCCCCTCGGGAATGGGACGCTCATCGGGACCATCGACGAAGACAGTCTCGGCGTGACCCCGGGCAAGCGGACCGATTTTCCGCCCGGCTACCCCAGCGATGGAGAAGTTATACCCCATCACCGGAATCCCCACCCGGCCAAGCCGTCGAATGACATCCTGCAAAAGCTGCACCTGTTCTTCCTTGCGAGGACCATCCAGCAGGATGTCGTACCACATGCTCGGGTCAAAATTTTCGATGGCCCAGATTTTCAAGCCGTGTTTTTCAGCCTCCTCCTGCAACTGAGCCAGAAACTTTTCGGACCACACAGGGTCATGAGGATCGCCTGCCCAGCCCCAGGCGTCGTCACCTACCGGCTGATTATCAGCAGCACCTTGCCCGCGAAAATAATCCACAAGATGCACCACCAGCCACTCCGCCCCGCATTGGCGGGCGAAACGAAAATTGTCCGTCGTGAGTTGGTGGCGGTATAACCCAAACCCGAGTTTCATATGGTCCTCCCTGTCACATTTGGTGCCCTGGCCCGTCGTATTCACCCGCGGGGAATAGGGGGGTACAGACAGGACAGCTCCCTTGAGGGAACTTGAGGGAATC
>NZ_JACIYL010000662.1 GCF_014359955.1 Thermogutta sp.
CGGCGAGATTCATCCCTTCCACAAAGGATTTCGGATGCTGGCGGTTCGGTCCCGGGCAAGGATTCTTCCCACCGCTATCGAGGGCGCCTTTGCCGCCTGGCCGAAATGGAGAAAATGGCCAAGACCTGGACGGATCGCCGTCCGTTTTGGTGTCCCCATAACACCGGACGAGTATCTATCTCTGGACGAAGACGCGTTTCTCGGCCTCGTCGAAGATCGCGTTCGCGAATGCCTCTGGGAGTTGCGGAGCACAGCATTCCCCGCGGGTGTCCCCCGGCCAAGATAGCGGCATGGGTTCTATGCAGCTCAAGCTGCTTTGACAATGGTGGATATCTGCACCGCCGATGCTCACGATCCACCGGGCGTAACCGACCAGGCGATGACCTGCTGAGGTGTGGCAACGACGAGCACGGGGGCTCCCGAATGCTGCGCAACGGCCACGCCCGTGATCAGTTCGCCCACATTGAAGCGGTCCACGAGCTGGCCAGCCTTATCCAGAATGTGGACCGATCCGTCCGCACCGACGAGAATCCACTGCTCCGTCTTGCCGGGAAGCAGGCGACCGTGCACGATTTGTTCCACTGGATATTGGACCATCCCCTTGGGAAGCGTGTACTTCCAGAGCTCGTCGCCGGCCAGATTGAATCCGAAGGCCTCCGTTTGGGCAAAATCCTTGGGATCCAGGCCACAAAGTTCGGCCATTCCGTCTCCGTCGAGGTCAGCCGCGGCGAGCCAGGCGATTGTTCGCCCCAGCACGATAATTTCCCCCATCCGCTGGCCATCATGGCTGATTTGCACCGCGCTACCTCGCGAGGTATTGGTCACGAGGAAACTCGGCGGTTGCCTCTGAGGACCCGGCAAAACCCCAATGCGAAAGGCCACCGCCGCCGTTCGGTTGCTCCATAACCGCTTCCCATCCAGGGAGATGGCCTGGACACCGACAACCCCCAGGAATCCGATCACGGCTTCGAGATTTCCATCCGCATTGAGGTCAACGAGGCGGACGTCCGCCATCCCGTCGTGGGGCGGCGTGCCCTCGCCGGGGTATCGGCTCTGAAGCTCGAATTGGTCGTTGTAGATGGATAACTGCTGAGAGCCGAAGGACCAGCCCGCGAAATATCGTTTTCCGGTGTTGTCCACGGCGCTTCGGAGAAAGTCGATTTTGTCTGGCGGAACCGGTTTGAGGGGCCAACGGGATTTTACCGTGCCGTCCCAACCAATCTCCGCCGCGGTATTGCCTTCCTCGACACAGATGACGCGATCGTTGCCCGCAGAGTCCGGGACAATCACGATATTGCCAGGCGACTTAATGAGGGTGCACTTGAACAGGTCCACCAGTTTCAAGTGCTGCGGAGCGCTGGCAGCTGCCGGTTCGACGGTACTGGCGGCGGTGATTTCATCCAGGGCGAAGGTAAACAGCCCGTGCTGCGATGCCTCGTCCACGAGTCTCGCCAACTCTTTTTTCATTTTTTCGAAGCCTGCCCGCTCTTCGTCCACAAGGTTGACGCCGCTGAGGAGCTTCTCGAGGGTTCCGCTCAGGCGGTCCACCAGGTCGATCGTCATGCCCAGGTGATACGTTTGGACGACACCTTCGGCATTGAGGATCACAAGGCAGGGGACGGTGACTTTATTCGGTCGAAAAGTCGCCCCAAAGATTTTTTCCGAATCATTGCGTGGATCGCGGAGAAGAGGCAGGGTGACCTGCCAGGATTGAAGGAGCTTAAGCAGTTCCTCATTTTTAACCGCCGGACTATCAAGGGCATCCACCACATGGTCCACGCTCACGGCGTAGAACGCCACTCGGTCGGAAAACTGCTGGGCAACCGCCTGAATCGCCTGGAGAACCACCTGCGACCCGGGGTGGTTTCTGGACCAGAATTCCAGCACCACCGGTTTGCCCGCCAGGCTTGCCAACGTAACCTTCTGACCGTTGGTGTCTTCAAATTCAAACTCCGCCGGCCGGGTCCCCAGGTAATCGTAGCCGTACGGATGGAGCTCACTGACAATCCGAGCGTCCGACGGGACGGAAAACACGAAGGCTTCCGGATTGATCGGCTTATTGACCACGGGGTCGATGAATTCTTCGTAGATCGCAAGATTCTGAAATCGCCCGGCATCAAAGCTCTGCCGCAGTCCCTCTGCGGGCAGGTCAACCCGCACGAGCAAGCGTGTCTTCCTGTCGATCCAAAGGATGACATCCCCATCTTTGCGACGAATGCGAACCCGATCGCACGTGAATGTCCCGATTGTCCCGGGTGGTATGACATCCTGCTCTTCGCTGCGATAAAGCAAGGTTTTTAGCGGATCCTCCGCCACCAGCAAGACCAGGGGTGGGGGGAGCAAGCTGTAAAGCTGCCCGGGACCCTGCATGAGGGCGTTCGCCAGAATGGTATCGGCGAACAGAGTCTTCAGATCGAACCTCTCCGGGGCCGGCACCTTGAGCACCTGACCGGGCAAAAACGCCACGTAGCCCCAAAAATCTTTACCGTCACAAATGATCACACCATCCCCTGCGATTAGC
>NZ_JACIYL010000663.1 GCF_014359955.1 Thermogutta sp.
TCCAGTTTTCTTCAGCAATGGGATCGGGAGGCGGCGGACTCCCTGGCTCTCGACCGTAGAGTGCGTCGAGCAGTTGCTGGACATAGAGATGGGGAATCTCGCTCACGGAATTTGTGCGGGCGGACTTTTCATAGATGACGGTGGGAGTCGGTGTGGAAAAATCAACGCACTTGATGACAAGATCATAAACATCGGTGCTGTGCCCAGGGACTCGCTCGACACTTCCCCAAATGGCGATGTCCGCATCAAAGCCGCTTTTCACAATGTCCCGCATCTTCTCCAGGGGTGTGTCGGGCCCGACTTTGATGCCGTTCATTTCGCAGAAATCCCGGACATCCACCATCGAGTCCGGAATCAGAAAGCCGCCCTCCCGGTGGAGCTTCTGCCAGATCATCTCGCCCACCATTTGACCATAGCGGCCATTGTCAAATCGCGACTCGAAATCAAAAGGAATCACAACTTTCTGACCGGTCTGGCCAAAGGTCGGCTGAGCGAGCCAAAGCCCTGCACAAACGGTCAACAGACCGAGCACGGACCAGAATTGCATTTTTCTTTTCATGGCGATCGCTGTGCGCTGGAGTTCAGGGATTGGATTGGCCACCGCTGATAAGCTGCCGGTAATACCCACGGACGATGTCTTCCCAGCCTGGAGGTGCCGGTTCCTGCACACTGCCGAGAATTTCTTTCTGGATGTCCTTTGGGATATTCGCCGTCGTATCCTGCTTGACTTCAAATTCCCCGCCCACATATTCCTTCTGCCGCTGGAGCCCTTGCAAGACGACTTCCCGCTTGCGAAGGGCGTTCTGGTAGCGTCCTGCCTGGAGATCGCGCTCGATTTCCCGCATCAGCTCGATGAGCTGTTCCATATCCGTATGGTGATAATTGAGGATTTGCATTTGTGCGCTGATCGACTCGGCTTTATTGCGGAGTTCCGCCTGTTTACCTGCCAGACGCTGGAGTTCGCGCGGCCCATGAGGTGGCGGCGTAGGTCCTTCGAGCCCCTGACCGCCCTGGCCGCTCTCTTTTCCACCGCCCGTAGCCCCGCCTGTCGGATCCTTACTGAAGTCCTTGATTTGGCCTTTCATGTAGGGATCGGGGGTCAGCCGACTGGGCGTTTTTCGCCCACCTTTACCCACTGCTTCATCACCCACGAATTCACCGCTGGATTTTCCACTGCGTCCCTCGCCGGACCGCCCCCCAATCTCGCTTGTATTGGGCAGGCGATTTCCTGTCACACCTTTGGCGCTCATATTGGAGATCGGGCCGTCGGCAGCATCCCAGCCAGCCCCTTTGTCCAGCGAATCCGCGGCACTGGACGAGACATCTTCCATTTCATCGAACAGATCCTCTTCCTGCTCCATGAGCTCACCGATGAGGTCTTCGAGTTGACCCGGCAGATCCGCCATCGGCGCTTCCTTGTCTTTGTCGCTGAGGGATTCCTCCTGGCTCCATCGTTCGCGGTCGGGGGTATCCGGCAGCCATTTTTCCAGATTACTCGTCAGTTCCTTGGCCATTTCGTACCCCAACTGCTCGAGTGGCACCGCGATATCCACTGATCGCTTCAGAAGGGCGTCTTCTGCCATTTTCAGTTCGGTCTGGATCTCATTCAGCTCCTGACAGACTGAGGAGTTGGCAAAATCCTGTTCCGGGAGTTTGCTCAGGTCGCTTTGCGCTTCCTTCATGAAGCGCGACCAGTCGTCCTCCAAAGCGGCCAGCTCTTTGAGTTTTTGTTCCTCCTTTTCTGTGAAATCCTCAACAGGTGTCTTGGCCAGCTCTTCCGAGGCCTCAATGATCTTCTTCTGCTGTTCAAGGAATTCCTGTAATTTGCTCTGGATTTCTTCGAGCTTCTTCTTGACATCGTCGGGCAGGTCTCCACCCGGCCGCTTTTGGGCTTCTGCCAGAAGCTCCGTCTGGGCCCTGCGGGCCACATCCAGAATTTTCCTAAGCGTATCGATGATTCGATCCTGAATTTGCAGCAACTCCTGACTTTCCTCGCCAAAGGTCGCTTTGTCCGCCAGACGGGCCAGCCGGTCGCACTGCTGCACGGCCTGGAGCATTTCATTGACGGCCAGACTGTTGAGAATCCGCTTGATCGTCCGCCGATCCTCGCTGTCCGTATCTTTGATGCTCGCCACCACGTCGCTTGTCGCCCCCTGAATGTGAACCTGGCGGCTGCGGACTTTACGCAAACCCGAATCAAGGACCGCGGGGTTTTGCTTTGCCGTGTCACGCAAGGAAACAAGCTCGGTTTTTGCTCGAATTTGTTCTTCCAGAATGCGAAAGATGGCGGCACGGAGGTTTTCCAGTTCTTTCGTTTCTGAAGCGACCTTGGCGTCGGGGGAAATGATTTCGATGATATGCCATGCAGACGTCGCCTGCTGCGGACGCAGGTCGAGGCCATATTTCCCGAAGTTGCGCCGGTCCCAGGCCAGGGCGCGAATGGCCACCTTTTGACCCGCCGAAAACCGTGCAGGATCCAGGACCAGCTCGTAGTCCAAAAACGGGCTGCTGGGATTGT
>NZ_JACIYL010000664.1 GCF_014359955.1 Thermogutta sp.
CACCTGCTGTGTGCAACCGGGAGATCCGGTCGGGGGTGCCAGCCCCGAAGGCAATCTCATTTTTGGGGCGGTCATCCGCGACCCCAACGCCACCTGCCCAATTGTGTTTGATGCCAGCAAGCGCCCCGGCTGTAGCCCTGGCACCGTCCTTATTGATGCCACTGCGCAGGGACCGGGAAACCTTGCCCAGGACAACGCCTGGGGTATTGTGTTTCGGGCATCCCCGGACCTCCCCGCCGGGTTGACGATTCAAAGCGTGACCATCGATCTCCAAGCGGGGGGCGGCACCGGTCAATTTGATTTCACTTCTGCCCCACCCACTCTGTCAGACAATCTGCCGGCCCCGATCATTCCGTGTCATAACGATGTGGAGGGATTTCCTGATCCGTCCTCGCAGATCGTGTTCTCACCAACCTCGGGCCTGTCTCCTACCCTGACAATTCATTTTTATCCCGATCCCATCAGTGGCGATCTTGGGTTCGAGCCCGGTGACCGCATTCGGTTTGGCGCGAGGACCACCGGCGTCTCCCACGGAAGTGGCCAGGATTACGGCGACGGAATTGGACGCGACGGGGTGAGAGTGACGATTGTTTTCGCGATCAACGGGAATCCGCTTCCGCCTGTCTCGGCCGTGTTTTATGACAATACGGAATCGTCGAATGACTGTCAGGCCACCTGTCCGGTGCACCCCTCGGGAATCGACGACCTCCCGTGCCCACCTGCCAGTGCTCCCAACAACAACGGGCAATCCTACGCGCTTATTTCCGGCGGGTCTGGAAACGGCGAATTCGCCGTCCGTGCTCAGGCGGTGCTGGCGGTGCCCAGTCCGATTTGTTCTCTGTTCGGTCTTAAAATGCCCCGCTACCGCGTGTCCGCACATACGATTGCCGTTTACCAGTGTGGGAGTAAGACGATACGGCTTCAACGCGTTGACGAATACCGATGCAATGACTGACGCAACCAATCCGGAAGAGCAGCGCCGCTGTTCCGTTATTGGTGCGACGGGGTGGCCCCTCGTTTTCACAGTGCAGCCAACGAGCAATGAATACGACAACCTCCGAATGTAGCATGGCTAACGCAAGCAAATCCGACGGAAAAACGGCGGTTTCGCGTTTTTTGGACGGACTAAGTCGGCGACGGTCTTCACGGCGAGGATCATTGACGCTGGAGGCCGTGCTTGTTCTGCCGATTCTCTTGCTCGCCAGCCTGGCCGTCTTTCAGTTCGGTGTGTTGATGCTCATTGAGCAGACGATCACGCATGCGGTCACGGTTGCAGCGCGGGAAGCTGGAAAAGGCGCCGACATCGACGCGACGGTGCTCTCCGTCAACGCGGTCCTCGGTCTTCACGGTTTGTCTGTGGGGCCCGGCGCCACACTCGTTTTGGAGGACAGTCTCGGCACGCCAGCGGTTCAGGTGCGCGGCACACTCCCCTGTTCCGTGCCGAGTACTCCTTCCGTACCCGCGGGGATGCTGAAAGCCACGCTTTGCGTGGATCTCACTCAAAAACCGTTCTTTAATCTGCTCGCCACGTGCGGCTTGGACTTCACCGGGCGGAAATTCACAGTGTCTGCTGTGGCGCATCGGGAATTCGACGGCCTACCCGAGGTCACCCCACGGCCTGAGTGTTCCTGCCGATGAAGCGACACGACCGGAAGCGTTCTTAAGAAACTCCAGGTTGCCAGGTCCGCCTGGGCACCATCCTTGTCAGCCGCATTTTTCTGTATTGAAAAATCGATTTCTTCTCACCGGGCACGACAAGCGTGCCCCCCGACCTTTCGGAGGGACCTGCCTGTCAGGTCCGTTTGTCAACGTTCGATATTCCATTGCCTTCGCCGGGCACGACAAGCGTGCCCCTCCGAAACATCCGCCGGAGGGACCTGCTTGTCAGGTCCGCCGTTTGACGTTCGATTATCCATCTCCTTTCACGGGGACTGAATTCCCGCGCAGAAAGCGGGGTTGAAGCCCCGCACTCCACATAGGGAATTTCACGTCCCTATCGCCAGAGAAAAAACGGGGAGAAGCCAGGGATAGCCTTCTCTTGAAAACCAGGCCGACAACGGCAATAAATAGCGTCAACTGTACGAATCGTTAACCAGCGGCGGGGGCCCACACACATTTGGGCGATGCGGCTTCGATCATTTTCCACAATTAATCTGGCACCGAAAGGCCTCGAAAGAAGTTTTGTCGGGCACGAAGTTTTTCCTCCGTCCAATAGATAAATCTCGCATTTTACCGGAAGAGCTTTTTAGACCTGGGAGACATTCAAACCATCTGAAGAAGGATACCATCATGGATCGTCGACAATTTCTCATCCGCGGCGGCCAGGCGGCCCTGGTCTTCGGTGTACCGACTGGGATGTCCACACTATCTGCATTCGCACATGAAGAGGAAAAGCCCAAGCCGGCTTCCGGACCGCTCCGCGTCTCCGCCAGGAACCCGCGTTATTTCTGCGACGCCAGCGGACGTGAGGTGCTCCTGGTCGGCTCCCACACGTGGAACAACCTGGTCGATATGGGA
>NZ_JACIYL010000665.1 GCF_014359955.1 Thermogutta sp.
CTCCCCACTGTATTATGCTCAACGACTGTCGGAATTTTGCGGGGGTGCCCGCATTTATTTGAAGCGGGAGGACCTCAACCATACCGGGGCGCACAAGATCAACAACTCGCTCGGTCAGGCGCTCCTGACTGTTCGAATGGGAAAACGCCGTGTTATCGCGGAAACCGGAGCGGGTCAGCACGGCGTGGCCACCGCTACGGCCTGTGCTCGATTCGGCCTTGAATGCGTCATCTACATGGGTGAAGAGGATATGCGTCGCCAGCGGCCCAACGTTTTTAACATGCGGCTGCTGGGGGCCCAGGTGGTGCCTGTCACCAGTGGATCACGAACGCTCCGTGATGCGATCAACGAGGCACTTCGAGACTGGATGAGTTCCGTGGAGACGACTCACTACTGTCTCGGATCGGTCACCGGTCCGCATCCCTTCCCGCAAATTGTCCGCGATTTTCAATCGATCATCGGGAGGGAAACTCGCGCTCAATGTCTCGAACAATTCGGGCGACTCCCGGACTGGATTGTGGCCTGTGTAGGAGGAGGGAGCAACGCCGCTGGCATGTTTTATCCATTTATCGATGACGACGTGAAACTCCTGGGGGTTGAAGCCGGAGGGCGTTCTTCCCAACTTGGGGACCATGCGTCCACCCTGTGTTACGGTCGGCCCGGCGTTCTCCACGGGACCTATTCCTATGTTTTGCAAGACGAAGACGGCCAAACCGCGGACGTGCATTCAATCTCCGCGGGTTTGGACTACCCCGGTGTGGGCCCCGAACACAGCTACTGGAAAGAGACGGGACGCGTCACCTACACCAATGTCAGCGATCGTCAGGCTTTAGAAGCGTTCCAGACCCTGGCGCGATTGGAAGGCATTCTTCCGGCCCTGGAAAGTGCCCATGCCCTGGCTAAGGCCATGGAACTGGCCCCGACACTGGGTCGTGATCAGGTAGTCGTCGTCTGCCTTTCCGGAAGAGGAGACAAAGACACCCAGGAGGTGGCGCGACTGCTCGGGCAGGATTTCGCGTGACGGCCCAGCATCATTCTCTGAGTCTGTTGAATCACACTGGAGGCGTGGAACAGGGAATCGACATGTCCACTATTTCTAACGTTTTTCGAGAACTCCGCCAGCACGGAAAGAAGGCACTCATGCCGTTTCTGACGGCGGGCGACCCCAATCTGCAGTTCACCCAGGAGGTCATCCAACTGCTCTCCGAAGAAGGTTGCGCACTGCTTGAACTAGGATTCCCCTACAGCGATCCCATCGCGGATGGCCCCGTTATTCAGGCGTCTTATACCCGGGCACTTCAGACAGGCGTCAAGGTGGACGCGGTGTTCGAAACCGTCGCTCGGGTTGCCCCAAAAGTGGCTACCCCGATCGTGGGAATGGTGAGCTATGCCATTGTCCTGCGACGGGGAATCCGGAAGTTCGTCGAGACTGCACGGTCATCCGGTCTGGCAGGACTCATCGTCCCTGATTTGCCAGTCGAAGAGTCGGGTGACCTTCGTGCGGTGTGCGATGAGGCAAATATCGACTTGATCCAATTGATCACGCCCACCACGCCGCGGCCTCGGGCGATCGACATCGCCCAGAAAAGCCGGGGATTCATCTACTATGTGTCCGTAGCCGGGATTACCGGTGAACGCTCTGAGCTCCCAGCCAGTGTGGTGGACAATGTGGCCTGGTTACGGCAGCAGACCGATCTCCCCATCTGTGTGGGATTTGGCGTCAGTCGGCCGGAACATGCCCAAATGGTCGCACAGGTTGTCGATGGTGTGATCGTGGGATCGGCTTTCGTCCGACGAATCTCGGAAGCTGCAACGCGGCCGAAGCACGAAGTCCTTCTCGAACTCCGACAGTTCGCCAGGAGTCTCCTTTCTGCACTGGACGCAGCATCCCAGTCTTTGGCGCAGCGTGATTGAGAACCGTCGGAGCCCGCTCGGCCTGTCTGCCCCGACCCACTCCCCACTTTTCCCCTGGCGATGGAGACGCGAACGCTCACACTGGTTGGCGTAGGAGCCAGATTCGCCCCGAGAGGAACTGATTGTCAGGTCCACTCTCGGAGGGACGTGATCGTCACGTCCGCTTTCCAACGTTTTGATAATCCATTTCGCCGAGCAACCTGCAACTGGTCGGTTCAGTTGCTGGTCAGATGATTGGGGCAGTTCAGCAATTGCCCCTGCAACATGCTGTGTCGGGACAACTCGGGCATTTTTGGAGAAGCGGGGATAGCCCAGGTGATCGCGCGGGTTGACGCCCGGGCGAAATCGACCTTCGCGCCGGTGCCTGCTGAACGCAAGCCTAATCCCACGTCAGTTGATTGGAAACGACACTGCCGGCGAGACGTCAGTAGGTTCTCGGTCGTACCCGTGCTTGCACGCGCAGCGGAAGCCCCTGAATCCGGAGGAATCCTTCGGCGTCGCTCTGGTCGTAGTCCCCGCCTGCTTCCATCGTGGCAATGCCTTCATCGTACAGGCTGTTGGGACTGGTCCGACTGTCCACGAAGATATTCCCCTTATAGAGGC
>NZ_JACIYL010000666.1 GCF_014359955.1 Thermogutta sp.
CGATCATCCATTGACTTTCAGCGGGGACTGAAGTCCCGCGCCGAAAGCGGGGCTGAAGCCCCGCACTCCACATGTGACGCCATGCCCTGCAGGGCACGATAAGCGTCCCCTCCGAATGACGTTTCCCATCCCGTCGCCGCAACAAATTGATAACAAAAAATGCGCCGGGGCAATTCGTGAATTGCCCCTACCGTCCGCGGTGGAACGTCCAACCTGATTTTCACCACAAATTCAGCCTTCCAAGCAGGGCTGACTTTCAACGTCGTGGAAATCCAATTTTTGAATTTGACAATTCAATAACCGCAATTACACTCGCGGTCACAGATACGCGGTGGGCAAGTGGGCATTGCGTCTTAGGCTGTAAACCTGTGTTGATGGGTATTGGCAGTCTCGTCGTAGTCCTCCAGAAACGAAAGGAGCAGTCATGGTTCGATCAGCCGTTTTCAGTCTTCTCGTGCTCGGCACGCTCACAAGCGGCGTTTGGGCCGAAGAACAGAAATCCCCATCGCCCTTCGATGAGGCGATCGACTACGTCGAAAAGCACCTCATCGGAAAAACCTTATATGAGCAGAGAACCATCAGGTTTGACCAAGGCGGATTGGAATCGGAGTTGGAAACCAGGCGCATGTACATGGACATGGTTCGCACTTCCAACATGGCGATGTTCCACGATGTCCTAATTATCCGCCAGAAGTTGTGGGACCTCGACGAGACCGGCAAGCGGATCAGCGAAACACCGAGAGTCAAAGATCGTGTGCTTGTGTCCCGGTATTGCTTCCGTAAATCCGACGTGACGGGGGAAGCCCTGGGCACGATCGAACCGATCGTCAATTCTTCGGCCGGAACTTGGGGGGTCACAACGGAGGCCCGCTTGCGGGTGGTGGAGGGCAAATTGCGTTTGGAAACCGGCGAACACGCTTTTTATGGAGATGGCTTCGCCAAGGGCGGAGGCTCCCGACCAATTCGCGTACGAGTGGTGGAGACCTTCAACGTCGTGGATGGGAAGCTGACGGCGGAGTCGTTCGTAACAGCGTACGAAGTGGATCCGGAAACGCTGAAACCCACCTCCGAGCCTGAGGAATTCAGGTACAAGGTTGTGGAAATCCCCGGTCTTTTGAGTGTCCCGTGAGGAAATCGGCAAATACCGGGCGGTGACGCAGCTGTGAAAGTGGCAACTGGTCATTGCCCGATGGGTCGCGCTCCGTGCGCGTCGCCTGCGCGATCAAGATGGGCGTTTATTTCGGGTATATTTCGGTGCGAGGTTGGAAGTGGGCTCGGAGTTGGCCTGGCCCCTCTGGCCTCATGTGAATCCCCTGGAAACGACAGTTTTTTGGAGGGGTCAGATGAGAGCTTTCGCACGACGGGTTTGGGGACGGGGTTATCTCGGCGCTCGTTCACTTTGGAGCGTTTGCATCCTGGTACTCACGCTTGCAGGCTTTCCAGCCTGGGGACAGGAATCGGCGAATGACTCGCCGACCGGCTGCGATCTTGGCTTGCAGGAGCTGCGCGAGCAATTCCCCCAATTGACCGACAGCCAGGCCATCGTGATTCGAGATGCCGTGGGGTATCAAATCGCCATGGGACGATCGCTGGAGACGACAACGACGCAACTGGCTGGTGCCGGGCTTCAGATGGGGGTATCGCCGAAAGCCTTCCCGGAGATTGTCGCAAGGATATACGACGCCTTGACGCGGGCACCCCAGCCTCCGTCAAGCCATCCGCGGGCCTTGGCACTGATCGGCGACCGCTACCATCACCCGGGCTACATTCGCGAGGCGATTGAACAGGTCTGCCAAAAGGCGGGAATTGCCGTACGGTTCGTGTATGATGTTCGCCTTTTGAGTTCCGAGATTCTCGGGCAATACGACGTCTTGGTGGTCCTACGCGATGGAATGCTGTGGCCGTCGCCCGGCGAGAACGACCCGTTCGGAAAAGAGCGTGTGTTCTGGCTGACGCAGGAACAGGAGGAGGCCGTCGCGCGATTCGTAGCAAATGGGGGCGGCTTCTTGGCGATCCATAATGCCACGGCCCTCAAGGCCCTGGACGGTCGAGCGTCGCTCTACCACGAAGTTTTGGGGGCAAGCTACGCCGGGCACGGTCCGGAGCGTGAGGACTACACTGTGGAAGTCATCAACGCTTCCAACCCGGTGGCGGCGGCGGTCCCGCGCTACGAAGTGGGTGACGAACGTCACTGGCCGAAGATGCATGTTTCCGATGCGGACATTTTCCTGGAGGCCGTGGCCGGTGATCGACGTTCGGTGCACGGTTTCACACGGTCTTATCAAAAGGGCCGGGTATGCTATCTGGCGCACGGGCACAATCTTGAGGCCCTGCAACGTTCCCCCGTTCAGGAAATGCTGGTGAAGGGTCTCCGCTGGTGCCTGGCGGACAACCCGTAGCGATGCGGCGATTGGTGGCGGTCGATCGAACTCCGCGCTCGCCAGGGGCAATTCATGATCAATTGTCGGTAGGGGCAATTCATGCCCATAAATTGAACGTCGCATTCGGTAGGGGCA
>NZ_JACIYL010000667.1 GCF_014359955.1 Thermogutta sp.
ACCGCCAGATTATGTGGTGTTCGGCGGCCCCGGCCAGGGCGAAAACGACCAGGAGGGCCCATCGGCTCACGCGGCTACCAAATCCCCACCACCACACGGCAATTAAACCCGCCACAGCCAGGATGGCATACCCGAGGAGGACGTCCTTAGAGCCGAGTTCTGGCGGGAAAGCCCAGCGATCCCATGCAATGCCGGCAGCAAAGGCCAGCGCCACCGGCACGAGCGGTTGAAACCAACCGGGCAGCCGTTGCGGGTTATCCTCCCTGGTCAGCATTTGCCCCATCGATGCCATGTCTCTCCAGGCTTCCGGCCACTCTTCTTTTTCTCTTCTTTCCCGCCAACAAAAATTGCCTATCCCTCCACCAGCGCCTGTCCTATAATGAACGGTTCAGGGATACGAAAGGCCGTCGATGCCCCCGCAGGATAACGCACCGGAAGCCGAGACACAACATTGAACGAGTCGCTCAAGGCTTCTGGAAGTGGGCTGATCCCGGCAGCAATGTGTTCTGACGGCCCAGACAAGACACCGCTGAACTGCACAGTGGACAAATTGCATCTGTTCTCACTTTGCATTTTTCTTTCTGTTGGGAACTTCATTCACCGTGGTGGGCATGCCTACCGCGTTTGTCAGGATCACGGAAAACTGCAACTTTCATAAGCTAAGGATTGGGTGACAAAGCATGGCCGCTTCTGATATCGTCATCCAGGGGGCACGGGAGCACAATCTCCAGGCGATCAATCTCGTTCTCCCGCGGAACCAGCTCATTTGCTTCACAGGCGTGAGCGGCTCGGGAAAAAGCTCTCTCGCCTTTGATACCCTCTATGCCGAGGGGCAGCGCCGCTACGTGGAGAGCCTCTCCACCTTCGCCCGGCAGTTCATCGGCCAGATGGCCAAACCGAACGTGGATCGCATTGAGGGGCTGAGTCCCTCGATTTGCATTTCGCAGAAAACAGCCGGCTCCAACCCACGCTCGACCGTCGGCACAATCACCGAAATCTATGACTATCTCCGCATTCTTTATGCTCGAGCCGGTACCTGTTACTGTCCGCAGTGCGGGCAGAAGATTCAGGCCCAACCACGGGACAAGATTATCGAGCAGATTTTGGAAACGGCTTCAGGACAGAGGGTGTACATTCTGGCCCCTCTTGTCCGCGGGCAAAAGGGTGAACATCGCAACCTCTTCGCCAGTTTGTTGCGGCAGGGATTTTCCCGGGCGCGAATCGACGGCGAGATCGTTCGCCTGGAGGAGGACCTGAGACTCCGGCGGCAGATGCGCCACGATATTGAACTTGTCGTCGATCGGCTGACGGTCTCCCCCGCCCAGAGAAGCCGACTCGCCGAAGCTGTGGAGAACGCTCTCAAATTTTCAGAGGGGGAGGTCCTTCTCTGCGCGGACGAATCGGCTTCGGGTGAAGAAGGCGAGGACGATAAATCCCGGCGGGAACGAGCAGGCCGAATCATCGGCCATTTTTCTTCCCGCTACACCTGTCCGAATTGCCAAATCGGCTTTCCGCCTCCCAGTCCCCAGATGTTCAGTTTCAACAGTCCGGAAGGGATGTGTCCGCGGTGCCAGGGGCTGGGGCGTATTCGGCAGCTCAATGTGGCCGCCCTGTTGACTGACCCACATCGTTCTATTCAGCAGGGGTGTTTTGGGTTTTTGGGTAAATGGCGTTCGGTACCGACGCCGATTCGGACTCTTCTTCGGCGCATGGCCGAGTGGCTCGAGACCCGGTGCCAGTTGGAGCCGGGTACGGTCCTGGAGACGGCCTGGGAGGAGCTTCCGCCCTTTGCCCAGAATGTCCTCATGTACGGGGTGGACGCTCTTTGGGACGACCGAGACTTACTGGCAGACTTCGCCGCACGCTGCTGGGAGGCGACCGGAATTGCCGACGTGGCCGAGTATCTCCTCGAAATCGGTGGACTGACCGCGGAGTATCGCCGCCAGGTAGAGCAGGCCTACGGCCTGGTACCGTGCTTGACTTGCGGGGGCTCTCGCCTGCGGCCCGTGGCCCGGGCTGTCCGCCTGCGAACCACCCATCCCCACTTTGCGGACGCGCCGGAAAAGTCGCTGCCCGAGGTCTGCGCCCTTCCAATTTCCGAGGCGCGATTGTTCTTTACAGGATTGGAGCTGGACGCCGTCGGCCAGAAGATCGCCGAAGAACCGCTCAAGGAGATCCGCAGTCGATTGGAATTCCTCGGCAACGTGGGGCTGGATTACCTCACGCTGGACCGCTCGGCCCCCACTCTCTCCGGCGGAGAAATGCAGCGGATTCGCCTGGCGGGGCAAATCGGCTCAGGATTGGTGGGCGTAACGTACATTCTCGACGAGCCTTCGATCGGGCTCCATCCCCGCGACAACGACCGCCTGCTGGCAACCCTTGCCCGACTCCGCGATCAGGGCAACACCGTGGTGGTTGTGGAGCATGATGAGGACACGATGCGGGCGGCCGACTGCATCGTGGACTTCGGTCCGGGACCCGGCAGCCGAGGTGGTCGGGTGGTGGCCA
>NZ_JACIYL010000668.1 GCF_014359955.1 Thermogutta sp.
ATCGGACGCCAATACAATTCCGTCAGTTGCTGGCAGAGCGATAATCAGCGTCATAGAGGGCTTCTTTCACAACGGAATTTTGAGCGAACTGAGGGGCCTCTCCGTAAACTAATTTCAGAAGATCAGAGAAACCCAGCCTAGATGTTTCGGACGTCAACTCATTTAGCAAATCCAAATGTGCCTGATCAATGGTCAACGCCAATTCTTTAGCCATCCGTCTTCCCCGGTCTGTGAGATGATATTTCGACCAAGCGGGCACCGCATGGGGCAAGCGAACTATCAGCCCCTCTTGTTCGAGTCTTTCCAGGGAGTGGTAAACCTCTGGACTCCACGGTCCATAAAGATAAGGCTTGAACCTGAAGAAGTTTGGGATGTTTTGCCCTGAGTGCCACCAGAAGCGAAAGAGTGTCTTCATCAGGCGAATTCGATCTAAGGGTGCTATCGCAAGAGCGCACAGGATCCACTTGTCCTGGTCGATCATTGCCGCGTTCTCCTCTAGAAAGACGTGCGGTAGAGCCCGTCTAAATTCTAGACGGCCGATAAATCGCACGCAATTGCGATCCAAATGGCTCGAGCGACAATCAAAGCGTTGTAGATCAGACGATCTCTGAGCCCAGCATATTGTGTACACCGACTCTACCGGTTCACCACGTTATCTCTGTTCGTGTCACATTCTGGAGCCTGACTGGAATCTCGCACCCAAAAATGGGGAGACGAGGCCAGTCTCGACGCGCTGGGGATCGCAGGTTCGAGTCCCGCATCGCCCAATGGGGAAGTGGGCCAAGAGAAGCCGTGCGGCGCAAGTGGAGGCATAAGTTGCCTATTTTCCAGCAGTTGCGGCGCTGTCTTCGCTTCATTGCGCTCTATTGCGGTCGGTTGCGGAGCCGGACTTGGAGCCACCGTGGAGCCGGATTTGGAGCCACCACTTTTTCTAGGCGTCTGCGCTCGGGAACGTTTCTCGGCGAGTCTATCGTACAAGGCCGGGTTGTCTGTGGGGATTGCCCTTTCCATGGCAAGCTCCGCGTCAGACTGCGAAAAGGAAGCGTTCATATTCGCCGCTTTTGCTCTCTCGTCTCTATTGAGAGTGGTTGGGCTGTCCGGGGGTGTTGCCCTTTCCATGGCGAACTCCCCTGCGGCTTGTGAGACAAGGTTCAGGTCCAGGGTTTGCTCGCTCGCGGTCGTTTCCTGTGGTTTAACTCCTCTTTCCTGGCCGGTCGTGCACAGGCCCGCGGTTTCCAAAGAAATTGTCTTTTCAGTGGCAGGCATCCGGTGGGTGGCTGCGGCTTTTAGAAGGGCACGGTGCGCAGGGAGCGAAGTTTCGTTCTGAGCAGTCGGCGTCACCTCTGCGATTTCTTCACGGATGTGACGGCCTGCTTCTGCCCATTTTCCACGCATGGCGAGTTCAGCCTGAGTGGGTTTCTTCTCTAAGGAAGATTCTGCGTGAGGTGTTGCCGTTGGTTGTCCTGGATGCCAACAGAGGGCTTGCTGAAAAGCGGCGTCGGTTGGGTCAACGTAGTGCCGCAGGGCAATGCTGGGAGTATTTCCCAACCACTTGGCCACTACTGCCAGCGGAAAAGATTGCGCTAGGTCAGATTCACAGGATGCCCGCAGGTTGTGCCACAATCGGGGCCAAGGTTCCAGGCCTGCGTTGTGAATAATGCGTTTAAACTGTGTCCGGAAGTTACAGTTCACCCAACCGGTTGCCCCTTGGGCTCGCTGCCGCCACAGTTGAGGGAATAAGAAGGCGTCTCCCTCCTGGGCTCGTTCGAAGGCTTCTTCGAGGTAAGGCTTTAAAAGGGGGAACATGGGGATGACGCGATAGGGCTTGCCTGTGCGTTCCGTCTTTGGACTGCGAATGACCAGGCGGTTGCTATCCCAAAGCACGTCTTGCCAGCGGAGAGAAAGGGCTTCGGAAGGGACTCTTAGTCCGGCGTAACGAGCGAGGGCAATGAGGAGCCGCCACAAGTAATCGGGGGCTGCCTCGATCAGTTGTTGTGTCTCCTCGAGGGTCACGTATCTGCGGCGATCAGCCGGGTTATGGCTGGGGGGTCTGACAGCCTCGAATGGATTGTTGGTAATTAGCCCTCGTCGTTGAGCCTCGCGAAAGACATGGCGAGCATGTTGAATCCGGCGGGACACCGTTGCTGGACGCAGACCCGAGGCGAGAAGCTCATCTCGATACCGGAGGGCGTCTTCCATGGTAATCGTGGCGGCCGGTCGATCGCCGAACAATTCCAGGAGTTTGGCCGCCCCCACTCGCATGGCTGCCAACGTGGAGGGCTTAGCCTGGGATTTTTGGGCCTCACAGAGCCAGAAATTCACTAAATCTTTGACTGTGAGCCGGTTTTCTCTGGGCGGAACAAGAGCAGCGCGGACGAGGCGGTCGTACAGTTCGTCACTGATTTCGCGCAGCCAAAGAGCGAGATCCGGAGGGAGGGGAGTGCCGGCCAATTTGGCTGCGATGATGGTTTCCACCCTGAGTTTGACGGCTTGGGCCCCTTTTTTG
>NZ_JACIYL010000669.1 GCF_014359955.1 Thermogutta sp.
CACCGGCAGAGCCATGAGGACGATTCCCGATAATCGGCCTTCGCCTGTCAGGGCCTGAACCTGTCCCCAGATGTTAAACCGCTCGCGGATGAGGCTGCTGATTCGATCGAGGATTTCGGCGAGGTCACCGCCGGTCTGCCGCTGGAGTACCACCGCCGTGGCGAAGAATTTCAGGTCCATGTTGGGAATTCGGTCGGCCAGATCGCGCAGTGATTCCTCCAGGGGGACACCGAGATTTTGTTCATCGAAAACCCGTCCAAATTCTTTCCCCAGAGGAGCCGGCACTTCCTTGGCCACAAGTCCAAAACCGGAGGCCAGGCTTTGCCCTGCCCGCAGGGAACGGGCTAGCATATCGAGCGCCTCCGGCAATTGGGCAGCAAAGGCCTTCAAGCGACGTTTGCGTCGCCAGAGAAGCCACAGAATGGGCAGGCATCCCAGAGCCGGCGTCATGATCGCCCCCACGACCCACGGTAATCGAAAGAGAACCGTAGCCACCAGGGCGCCGGCCATCAACGCGAGACTGACCAGGAGCAGCCGCCCGGGAGAAATCGGAACGTCTGCCTGTTCGACGAGGCGGTGAACGCTGGGAAACCGTTGCAGAAGCTGATCCAAGAAATTCTCTTTTTCGTGGATGGTTTCCGCGAGGATTTTTTGGCTCACCGGCCCCTCCTGACCGCGCTGGGGGAGGCGCGTGAACGTCTCCAGACGCGTTTGCAGGCGGTCCTCGGAGCGATGGCCGAACAGCATGGCCGCTCCCAAAATGAGGGCCGACACCGCCACAAAAACGGCAATTCCGATCAGCAGGGCTGGATGCACCATATTTCAACTCACCTGGCGTTGGCTTCGTGGCAAAACATACCGATTGGCTGTCTGGTTCCCACCACTGGTATGGGGTTTCGTGATGACGCTCAGGCCTCCATCATGACACGCTGCCGGAAGATGGTAGGCGGCAGCCGGATTCCCCGGGCTTCCAGACGCGGCATGAAAGTCGGGCGGACACCGGTGGCCACGAATTTCCCGTAGGCCCGGCCCTTCTCATCCACTCCGTCCTGTTCAAATCGGAAAATGTCCTGGGTGATGATCGTATCCTGCTCCATGCCTACCACTTCCGTGATGTGCGTGACGCGTCGCACACCACCCTGGAGTCGGTTGGCCTGAATGAGCAAATTGACCGCGCTGGCAATCTGTGTTCGCATGGCCTTCAGGGGCAATTCAAAGCCGGCCATCATGATCATGGTTTCCAGTCGGGCGAGGGCGTCCCGTGGCGAGTTTGCGTGGAGCGTGGTCATCGAACCCTCGTGACCGGTATTCATCGCCTGGAGCATGTCGAGGGCCTCGGGGCCACGGCACTCACCGATGATGATCCGCTCCGGCCGCATACGCAGGGCGTTGCGGACCAGGTCTGTGGCCGTGACCGCCCCTTTGCCTTCGATATTGGGTGGCCGCGTCTCCAGCCGCACGACGTGTTCCTGCTGGAGCTGCAGTTCGGCCGCGTCTTCGATTGTCACAATACGCTCGTTATTGGGAATAAAACTGGAGAGCACATTGAGGAGTGTCGTTTTACCGGAACCCGTACCACCGGCGATGATGATGTTCAGCCGGGCCTTGATGGCGCCTTCCAGCAGCATCACCATTTCCGGGGTGAGGGCCTTCAGGTTGAGCAAATCCTCCAGTTTGAGTGGATTTCGACCGAAACGACGGATGGACACCGCCGGTCCGTCGAGCGCCAAAGGCGGGATGATGGCGTTGAAACGCGAGCCGTCCGGCATGCGGGCGTCCACCATGGGACAGGTCTCATCCACACGCCGGCCTACTTTGGAAATGATGCGGTCGATGATCTGGAGGAGATGTTCGTTGTCGCGGAAAGTGACATTCGTTTTTTCCAGTTTACCGCGACGTTCCACGTACACATTCTTGGGACCGTTAATGAGGATATCGCTGATCGTGGGATCCTTGAGCAGCGATTCGAGCGGACCCAGCCCGAAGGTTTCATCCAGCACCTCGTCAATCAACCGCTCTCGCTCGGAGCGGTTGAGCATCGTGTTTTCGCTGTCGCAGAGATGCTCCACCAGAAGACGGATTTCCCGGCGAAGCACCTCACCTTCAAGCTGGCTGATTTTGGAAAGATCGAGCTTATCCACCAGCTTGCTGTGGATCCGCTGTTTGAGTTCATCAAACGACAGGCGTGATTCTGACGTCCTCGCCGTTGGAGCCATCGGTCGCATACTCGGAAGCTGACCCATTGGCTGGTTAACTCCTTTCATCCACGTGATGAACCTCTTGCTGCCGGTTTCTCGGGGTGGAATTCCGCCTTCCACCCCATTGAGTCAACACGAGCCTTTGCCGAATCTCACCCCAAGGGCAGAGGTGAATGATCGCCGCCTGAGGTGCGTCAAATCCTGCATGGCGAAGAGAATCTCTCCCTTCCACAAAAAAACTTAGCTTACATTTGGCAGTGAGAATCGCGTGAAAGGGGAGGGAGTTGGCGGTTTTACTTTCCGGCGGA
>NZ_JACIYL010000067.1 GCF_014359955.1 Thermogutta sp.
CAGCAACTGCTCGACGCACTCTACGGTCGAGAGCCAGGGAGTCCGCCGCCTCCCGATCCCATTGCTGAAGAAAACTGGAAGAAAAACCCCAATCTGATTATCGGAGGAGATTTTGAACGGGCGGTGAACGGTGTTCCAGTAGGCTGGGAGGATCGAGCGGGTCAGAATCGCGAGCCGTTGGGACGTCTCGTCGCTTGGGTGCCCGAGCCGGGAAATCCGCGTAACCACGTCATCCGGTTCAGTTTTGACCGCAGCGTGGGAGACAGCACCGGCGTGATGTATTACAGCTTGCCGTTCCAGGTCCAGGAAGGGGCGACGTATCGTTTCCAGTGTCGCTGGCGAAGTGACGGACCGGCAGTCAAAGTTTTCATCAAGTGTTATGCAGAGATGCCCAGTGAATACCGGGTGGAGTCGCCCGGGACGGCAAGTCGCAGCGGAGCCAGAATACCAGGAGCTTCCTCCGCAGCCGGCCGGGTCAATTCCAGAACGGGCACGCGCACTGCTTATCCAGACTGGAGCCAGATGCGGGAGTGCTATCGCAGTCAGCAAAACCTGAAAGGGCCGCTCAATACCTGGAACATCCACACGGAGGATTTCACCCCAAGACACACGCAGTACACGCCGACCTGGGGACGCGTCATGCTGTATGCCTATTTGGGCGGTGGGACGGTGGAATTCGATGACATCGTGATCAAACAAATCATCCCGCCCTCTCCGGGAGAAGGCAAAAAAGATCCCCGGCGGTCTCTTGCCAGTGGGGTGACGCTCAAAGAAATGGAAGAACGGGAAAAGGCCTCCCGCGGTGATGCCGGTCAGGAGCAGGCTCCTTCTGCACTCCCGCGGTCAACCCCCGGAACTCGGTAATCCTGGACAGCCAGGAGCAATGACAAGCAGGGGGCGTGGGGTGAAGTTTCACCCGTCGGTGAATTCTCTTTTGCTCAGATCACCGCTGTGGGGCGGATTGGCATTCTCTAGATGGAGTAAAGCGAGTAGCGCCACTAAGCCTGCAATGACGAGCTGCCCCAAAAGATACAGGGAATAGCTCACTGCAGGCCAGAGGGAGGCGGCCAGCACCATCACCAGACCGCTTTGCCCCAATCCCCAACCTGCGATGGCCGGTCCTGCAAAGATGGCAGCAAGTTCGTGAGGCACAAGATCGCTGGCCAGGTTATTCACTTCCCCAGCGGGACTTCCGGTCAGGGTAAAGAGTAATCCTAAAGCGAGATGAAGGTTGCCCAGCAGCACCAGCACGCCAAAAACGACCGGACAGAGGCGCGCCACCATTTTACCGGCCAGATAGAGCAGCCCAATCAGTTCCTCCATAGGCGATAGATCAGGATTGATCGCAATCTGGAGGTCGTCGAGATCCAGAAATTGAATCGACGCGAACAGACCCCAAATAGAAATCGCCACCGCGTAAAAAATGAGATCGACGAATCCCGTGGATAGGGCGTACACGGTTCCCATGACAATACTCACCACAGCGATGAGCATGCTGAGGAGTGACATGCCGTCGGGAACCACGGACGACGCCAATTGCGCCCGGGTGCGCAGCTCCCAGCGGTCCAGTACGAAAATCACTCGCGCGGATAGATAATGCCCCACGAAAAGAAAGAAACAGATGCTCAGCGTCAGCAGAAGACTGCGCGCATCCCTGACATGGGAAACGAATAGGCTGTCGGTCAAAATGAGCACTACGGCCGTAAGGAGTCCGTACTGCCCGCAGAGCAGGAACAGATGCTGGCTGGCCTGAAGGAATTCGCTGCCGAATCGCGCTCGGAGAAATGCGAGCCAGCGATCCAGGAGATGACGCCCCAGAGTTTCCCGCGACCGAGCGAACGTGGCAGGGGAGCCTTCAAACGTTTGACGCCTTCGAGTGGTTCGACTGAGGCGAAGCCTCGCTCCATGGCGCCAAGTTTCAGGGCTCGGTTCCTTTTCCGGCGTCGGCGGATTGAGTTCCGGTCGGGGAGCTGCCGCAGTGTTCTGGTGTGCCACTTCCCCATCTCCAGCCGGGGTGGCCGCCTGCTCCGGATTGCTTTGATCGTCCGACAGCACAAGTTCACCGGTGTTACCGGAGGTGTCCTCAAAAAGGCCCCGAATCCTCACTGCGGGAACCCAATTGTCGAGTTCCTCATTCCAGACGAGGTCCTCAGGACTGAGCTCACCCCGGTGAGCCAGGTTTTTCAGCTCCCGAGAGCTGAAGGGGCCGTCTTTGGCGCCGCTGCGGCGCTGAATGAACCACTGTTGCGCCATGGCCAACTGCTCTTTTTTTCATTGCCAACAGTGTGGGTCGGCCGGCCTTGCCGGTGGTACAGCAAGGACCGAGGGGGCTATCTCCCTTCCCATGAGGCTCAGGCTGGATCATCCGCGGAAGGACCGTACAGCCCGGGGACGGGCACGTCGAGTAATCGCAGGTAAACGCACAGGTGTCCCCGATGGTGTATCGTGTGGTTGATGACAAACGTTCGCACCACCTGCCATCGCGGCATCGTAAACAGGACTGTTCCACCCCGAAGAAGCGACCACGGCTTCCAAAACTCGTCTGCTTTGGCTCGGCTCAGGATGCCGCGTGCCGATTCCACATTCTGATCGAAAAGACGCAGCATCGCGGCGACCGACTCCGCCTCTGGAGTCTTGTAGGGTTCCCCGCCGACCGGAGCCACGTCCAAACTCTCTGTATGGAAAGCGAGCTCCACCCAGTGGGGAATGTTTGCCAGATGGCTCCCCACCCAGCGCAGTGTGTTCGATTTTGGGTGGACTTTCCAGTCGAGTTTGTCCTCAGGAATTCTGGCGAGAACAGTCCGGGTGTTTGCCATTTCCTGTTCGAATTCCTGGACAAGTGCCTGGTAGGGATTCATGCTTTGTCTCCTATGGATGGTTCACCATTCCGCGAGCCGATGTTCCGTTTCACGCTATCGCAACGTGCTCAGGACAATCGCCGCCAGGGCGAGAACAATCCCCACCGCTACCTGGAGGTTGAAAACCTCCCCAAACACCATCCATCCGGCAATGGTGGCCATCACGGCCTGAGAGGATGTGAGCAAATTGGCCTGGGCGACCGGTGTCCACCGCAGGCCTTTGGTGAGTGACCAAAACGCCACCAGGTTAAGTATGCCAGAAACAATGATCCACAACCACTGCTCGGGGGAGCAACTGTACACAATCTCCGGCCCGTGCGCATAAAAGGTGTATGGCCCCAGGGTAACGGTCGCTGCACCTGTCACCAGAACCAGAACGAACCAGCCCGAGGTCCCCCCTGTGGTGACGTTGCGAATGACCACTGTGAGCAAGCCGTAAATAAAGCCAGCCAGGCAACTCAACAGGACAGCGGCGAGGGCGACGGAAGACGAACTGCTGGCCACGCCCTCCAGTGTATCCGCCCCTCCGTGAAGGAGAATTATTCCCACAATGAGGAGCACCATGGCCACAAAAAGCCGCGGCGAGACACCTTCCCCCAGCCAGAATCTTCCCATCCACGCTGCCGTGATGAGGCTCATCGCCAGCGACAGCGGGATTGCGATGGCAATTCCCACGGTACCGAATGCCCATAAAAGACCGAGGTTGGCGATCGTCTGCGTGAGGACGCCCGCTCCGACTACTTGCCAGAAATGGCTTGGGCGGGGCAGGGGGATCTTCCCGCGGAGGACCTGCGCAAGCAGCCATGGGCCTACCAGGAGGACGGTGATGGTCTCCTTCACAAAAAGGACGAAGGGGTAGTCGGCGGCCTGGCCGGGTTCTGCCAGTCGTCGCAGGGCCATGTTTGTCCCTGTGTAGAGCATCGCCGCCAGAAGGCACAGCGCCGGTCCCCAGAACTGGCCTGCCGACGTTCGTGTTTCTTGCGAGGGGACTGCTTCGAGAGTGGGTAATTCGGAGGTTGCCGTCATATTTCCTCAGTACTTGGAACAGGTTTTGTCAGCAATGTGCCCGCGGTCACACCGGCGAAACCCCTACCGGCGAAGTGGCTGACCCAGTGAAATTATCGCATTTCGACGCCTGCGACCAGGGAGACCGAGACGAACACGCGACGACGCACATTGCCATCTCTCACAAGTTATGCCGTACTTATGCCGTAAACGAAAGGAAAGCCAACTCACGGGCGACGGTAGGAAGGGGCCAGCTTTGACCACAGTTCCAGATAGCCCGCCAGAATGGCCGACGGGAGGTCGTTGTTTCTTCGCAACTCGGGTATGGGAGTTCCCCAATAAAAGCTGATCCAGCCCCGAGCGAATTTTCGGGATTGGGCGAGGAATTCCTGGAATTCGTCCGCTCCACAGTGCAGAGGGAAGGTTTCCTCGATCACTACCGGTCGGCCGACCGCAAAATGGGAAAGTATTTGAATCGCTTCGTCCACTTTTTTCGCTTCCGGATAGATATGAACACAGATGAAGTCCAGCATGGGGAGAAGGTCCTTCGGACGGAAACCGGACCAGGTGTCTGCTCGGTCTGGCGTGCCGGGTAGGAGGCCGACGGTAATCAGGGTCTCTTTATCCACTTCCCGAATGGCCGAGTGGAGATGCTTCACCCAGGCCACGGCGATTTCCGCTCGTGATCGCTCTCCTTGCTCCAGGGTAATCCGCTGGACGAAATATTTTCCCCCCAATGGTTTCCCGACCAGCCAACCTTGCTCCCGGGCGGAACCGACAGGTACCACCGGCTCGTTCATCAGGTCGTAGCAAAACACGGCCGGAGAATGCCCCACCGCGCGGGCAACGGTCTGCCAAAAGAAGGCCTGGGCGTTCCACCGCTCGGATTCGTCGAGAGAATCGTACCACTCCGGCACGTCCTCCTTGTGGTAACATCCCAAGCCCGTGATGTCCAAATACAGGCCCGTCTCCTCGGCCAGCTTAACGAGGTCCTCAAGTTTTTTCAGATTTTTTTCGTTGGCTTGATTGGGCGAAATGAGGAACTTTCCTACCTGGAGATGGATCCGCACCACGTTCGCGCCCAGCGCCTTCATTTCCTGGAAGTCGCCCACCACTCGGTCCCATTCCTTGTCCCAGTAGTCTTCCAGAAGCAGTCCTTTGGAATCATGATCGTAATTGAAGCCCCAGGGCACGAAGGGACTTCCCGATCGCGCCAGGACCAAGTGCTGGCCATCCGCCGACAATCGGACCCGTTCCAAACGCTGCACGGTCGGCTCTTGGGCAGGTGTGAAAATCCCCGGCAGCAGGGCAACACCCCACACGAGGATAAAAAATCCCCATTGGCGATACTGATTTCGTAGAGGCATGGGTGACTTCATGGCGAACATTTCTCTCTCACCTAGGCATCCATTACCGGGCTCATCACTCTTTGCCATTCAGCCCTGCCAGACGCCGCAGCCGGGATGCACTCAGCATGAGCGCCCGTCCGTTATGATACGCGGCCTTCCAGATATGCCCGAGATCCTTTTCCACGGGGGTGCCGTCTGGCAAAACGGTGTCAAACCATTCGCCCGCCTGCGGATGGACCTGGTACTTCCGGATAAACTGCCACTGACTTAAGAACGCCCTCCAGTAACGAGAATTCTGCTGGCCGAACAACTCATGCATGAGCAGAAGGGCGTTGAGGCCCTCCGCCTGGGTCCACCAGATTTTTTCCAGGCCGTATGGAGGGCCAAAAGCCGTGCCTTTGTCATAGAAACCACCGAGCTTCGAGTCCCAGCCGTACTCCAGGGCGTGATCGACCAGGCTTTTTGCCACGCGTCGCGTGGTGTGATCATCTGGGATTCCGAGAACTTCCGCAGCCTCGAGAAGAAGAAACGCGGTCTCCACATCGTGCCCGAACGAATCGTGATCAGGGACCGCCCGCCAGTCCGGTGTAAAATACAGGTTCAAACACCCAGGCTCGACAGCAATTTTGTCCCGTACCACCAGAAAAATGGAAAAAAGCCGCTCTTTGACCTGCGGATCCGGCCAGGCGCGGTAGAGTTCCGTGAGGGCTTCCAGAATGTGAATATGACTGTTCATGGACTTGAACCCGTAGGGCGTGCCGAGCAGGTCACGATGGGGTTGATCGCGACCGTTGGCACCGTTTGGCGGGACGCTGAGGATAGGTGTTCCGTCCCGGTGGTACGCCTCAAAATAACCTCCATGGTGCCGGTCGTAGGCGTGCTCCTCAAGCCACCGAAAAGTGTTTTGGGCGAGCACCAGGGCATCTTTATCGCCCGTTAACCGGTAAACATTCGACGCCGCATAAAGCCCGAACGCGATGCCGTAGAGGTGTTTTTCCGTGCCGTAGGAGGACAGATGATTTCCGTTTTCGTCCAGGCCCCAGAAAAATCCACCTTCCAGACAATCCCACAGCACGTCGCGGAGAAACTTCAGTCCGTGCTCGGCGTACGCCTGGAATTCGGCCTTTCGATCGGGATAGCGGCGTGCCACCTCGGCCGCCACCCAGGTCATTCGGGCCTGAAATACAATCGTTTTTTCATTCCGGGGACCAGGCGTCCCATCGGCGCGAAAGTGGGGATGAAAACCGCCGTGTTGCTGATCAATACATCGCGGGAACCAGAACGGCAGGATCTGATCCAGAAAGTGGGAGTCCATCTCTTCCGCAAGGCGAACATAATCGCTCTGTTGCGGTGATGGACTTTCTGCCGCCGGCTCGGCCGCACCCGCAAAGCGCACTGAGACCAATGTGATCGCGGTCAGGGCAAGAATCCAGCTTCCAGCGGTCCGGGCTCTATGACCTGAGCGATCAAAAGGATGCACCCTGCGATGTCTCATGGTTGGTTTCTCCTGGTTCTCGAATGCCTGTTGGCAAGATTTTTTAAAAACGTCCAGGTGTCACCTGAACGCAGCCATGTTTTTCCGTCAGCCTTCGGCCAGGAAGGCGACCGCAAAGAGCAATGGTGTTGTGGTGCTCGCTCATCCTTGTGTCTCTTCATCCAGCAGTTTGGCTGGCACAAGATCGAAGCCATGGGTGAGCAGGATCTCTACCGCCCGGGGGATTGGCTCGGCTTCCAGCAGGACCACGGCACGCTCTCTACCTGGAAGAACCACGGAGTGCGTTGCCCGGACCAAAACATTCCCCTGGGCCAGCGGCAAGAGAATGCGAAGCAAGGGCTGGACTCCCTCGGGTAGAATGACCCCAACGAGCTTGTAATCCGTGAACGGGAGCCCGGCCCTCTCGAGGATGATCCGGCCATCGTTCGGGTGAGTTACCACCATTTTGAGCAGCGCCGCGGGATTGCCGGGCACCGTCTCCAGGGCCAACACTTCGCAGCGCGTGGTTTCGAAGCGGCGTAACACCCCTCCGATTTGGCGCAGCCCCGATTCGAGAAACACCTGAAAGCCGGTGAGTACGGAAAGGCCATTTCCGTCCGATGGCTCGTTGTTGGGCGCTAGCGGATTATTTTCGGTGGACATTCTTCGACCTGAAAAAGACAGAAACAATCTGCGTAACAATCCAGCCGCCAGCAGGCACCTGATTTCGTTGGCGGCACAGCCTATTATTGTATCCGCCACGCGGTGTGCCGTACTGCCGGAAGGGCACAGCAACGGGAAACCCCCAGGTGCCGTCAACGGAGGCAAAAATCGGGGCCGCCGTGACACCGCTCCGTTTCTTGGCATTGCCTGTCTTTTTCTTTATCCATCGCATCTGTAGAACGAGAGAAGGGACAGTTCACGATTTTTTGAAAGTCTGAATGTCCGCCAGCAATCGCCATTACGTGGTGAGGCCGATTGGCCAATGTCTCACGGAGATTCTTAAAGGAAATGCGAGATACGGACAACACGCACCAGGACACTCCCCGAGCGGCCAGCCCGGGGTCGGCCCTGCCGATCCGCAAGCACGGCGTGGTGGCTGTGATTGTGCGAGGAGATCGGCTGTTGCTCATTCGCCGTTCGCATCAGGTATCGGCCCCGGGAAAGTTCTGTTTCCCCGGTGGGGCTATTGAGAAAGGGGAGACGGAAGAAGAAGCGGTTGTGCGGGAACTTCGGGAGGAGCTCGGCGTCTGCGTTCAACCGGTGCGGCGAATCTGGGAAAGTCGTACAGAATGGGGTGTTCACCTGAGCTGGTGGCAGTCACGTCTCGCAGAGGACGCCCCAATCGTTCCCAACGCGGCTGAGGTAAGCCATATCGGTTGGTACACAATTCCCGAGATTCTCGGCCTGTCCGATTTGCTGTCGAGCAATCGCGAGTTTTTGCGGAAGGTTCTGGCCGGAGAAATCCAGCTCGATTGGGAACCGTGAAACCTCCCCGTGTGGATGCGAAAGACTTCTCAAACGCTGCGTTCAATCAGTGTTGAGAACCACTCGCCGTCAGCGGTGAGCGGCGGAAGAAGTGTTCCTCTCTTGGCCGCTGTTTCCGGCGGAATCGCCAAAAGTGAATCGTACGTCCGCCGATGTACTGTCAATTTGCCGAAGGAATTGCCCGACCGGGATTCTCCAAAAGCCCGGCGAGTTGCCCAAAGCGGGTGCCGGATTCTCCCCAGGGCTGGGCGGACGGCCGCCCTCTCCGGAGATCACTCCCGCGGCCGACACAACCGGATTGGTGGGGGAATTCAAGTCCTCCGCGAAAGTGGCGGGCTGCACTTCGCTGTCGCGAAGTGGCAGAACGGCATCCAGATTGATGCCGGCAGCAGGTTCGCCGGTGAGGGCTGTACCGGTTGCTGATTCTGTCGGATGCAAATCCTCCGGTGGCGGGGGCGTCCGCTGCTGCGTTATCCGGTAAACCCAATCCACAAGGTCACGGTACTGCTTCATATCGGTTCCGGAGAAAACAGGTCCCGGCATTCCTCCGTGTGGTTGGAGTGGCTTTGTCAGGATCGGGCTGGCGCCAGGCTCGTTGAAGTCGATCCACCCCAGAACTGTCCGCAGGTTTTGAGCAGTTTGGCCGCGAAGGGCGTACCGATCGGGAGACAGCCTGAACAATCGCGCTTCGGGCGGTACACCGGCGCCCCCATGGCATGCGGCCGCCGCACAATTGTGGCTCAGGATGGGTTGAATCACCCTCACGAAATCCTCCCGCGCGTCTTCCGGCAGGCCGCGGAGAAGCACGGCCAGGTCGGGGACGGGGGAGACCATGTTCCATGGCGGGACGGTCTTTTTTCCGGCGTTCAGAACATTGGCCTGGGCTGGGGAGATCTGGCCGGTACGGCTACCGTCTGCAGCGGGTCGGGAAGGCGGAGCGTCCCTTTCCCCCTGGCGAACAAGCGCCATTTCTACACGGCGTGTGGCAAGCGGTAATCCCGGATGTTCCGGGGCCAGTCTTCGAGCTTCTGCTAATTCCGCCCGCGCTTCTTCAGGTAGGCCGTGTTCAGCGCACCAGATGGCCAGTTCCAGATGAGGTTCAGGATCCTCACCAAAAACCCGGGACCGCTGCTGGTAGTAGAGCTCGCGCATGCTGGCCGCGACGGCCACGACATCCCGGCGAGAAATGTAAATCTCGCCGTGGGGGACTTTCACATGGTAGTTGTCATCGATGGCGATGAGAGTTCCTTCGATGACATGCCCGTTGCGCAGAAGCAGGACAACGTGGTCGAACTGGGGTGCTTGAGGAAGGGAAGGGCCAGAATTGGGGGTAGGGGCACCGGCGGTGGAAGCCTGTTGATCCCCAGCACAAAAAGGACGGCTCGACATGAGCGTCGATGAAAAGACCAAAAGCATTACGATTTTCAGGAAAAACCGTCGCATCATGCCGAAGTTATTCTGGCAACCCAGTCAGGATTTCACAGGATTTGTCGATGATTCGCTCGAGAATACGTGGGTGACTCGCCCAGTGAGCTAACGGACCTGGGGACTGGTACCCGCCGCCAGAGCCGGGTTGTTTCGCCCTCTACTTTGAGCCAGCCGGATTTCGTTTCGCAGTGCAGCAACACGCAGCGCCAGTTCCGGCTGTTGTCGGTTCAGTTGGAGTGATTGTTCATAGTTGGCCAGCGCCAGTTCCTTTTGCCCTTCCAGCTCCCGGAGATGGCCCAATGCGTTGAGAGCCCGCACGTTGTTCGGGTCAAGGGCGAGGGCCTCCAAGAGCTGCTTTTGCGCGGCGGACCGGTCGCCCAGCTCCTCGTAGAGCCGTGCCAGTTCGATCTTGGGTTCTGCCCAACTGGGGGCGGAATTGGCCCAGTTCTGGAGCATGGCCACAGCCTCGGTCGATCGTCCCTGAGACACAAGAAGGACGGCCAGACCTCTCCGCGCGGCGATATGGTGCGGATTCTTGGAAAGCGCCAGTTGGTAATAGGATTCTGCGCGGCCATAGTCATCCGGCCGATGATACAGGTCGCCTAACCGATGGTACACGGCCGCGATGTTGTAATAGGCCGCTGCATCGTTCGGGTCGTAAATCAGCGCCTGGCCAAAGCGTTGGAGGGCCTCTTCGTATCGCGCCTGCTGGTAGAGGCGGACCCCCTCGGCGTTGAGCGATTGGGCCGTCATGCTTGCACAACCCGGTGCCAACAGGAGGCCCATCGCCAGAATGGCCGCGAGTTTCCCGATCAATGTTTTCTGTTGGATTGTGTTTGATGCGCCATACACGTTCACA
>NZ_JACIYL010000670.1 GCF_014359955.1 Thermogutta sp.
TGCCTCCGGCGGGGCCGCCACGTGGTCCAGAAATGCGTCCACCGCGTCCCGAGGGCGAACGCGAAGGCCCGCCTCCTGTCGATCGTCCGCGAGGAGGACCACCCCGGCCTGAACGCGATCGCCCGGAACGCGATCGGCCGTGAAGGCACCGGTGAAGCAACTGTAGCGGGCAAGCCGTAGAATACGGTCGAGAAACACCACAGCCCGGCAGGGGTAATCAGCAGATTACCCCTGCTTTTTTTGACTGGAATTGTTTGCCGCCCAGTCCCAAAAGACAACCGAATCGGAAAGACCCCTGTCAGACCAAGTACCGGCCCATTTTTGACTCTCCGGGAAAAAATCGAAAGCGAGGCCGAAAAAGGGGCCTTTGGTGGGTGTTTTGCAGACAGTGGAACTACGGTGATGCCAAAGGAGGTCCCTCTGATGCATTCGCACTCCGGAGGCTTGCTGCGAAGCGGCGCGCCCAGTTCCCCGCCGGGGTTGCCGTGGTGATTTGACTGTATGAGTGACGTCGGGCCCAGGTGTTTCATGCTATGGGGGCTTGGACTGCCTCCACAAACATGAGAGGGGAACGATAATTTTACGTTAAAACGGGGACGTGACAAACAGATCCTATCGGAGGGGCATACCTGTCACACCCGGAGCGAATTCGCGGCCGAAGGTTTGAGAATCGGGAGGAGGCGGCATGCACGGCCGCATCGTGTGAAAAACGGGGGGACGAACGGTCCGTGCATGAGCTCCTTAACCCACTGGCGGTTTGTAGAACGCTTGCGAGAGCCTTGACCGCAGTGAGGACCGCAAAAACGCAACGATACCCTGCCCAAGCCTTGCTAGTGCCTTGTGGAGATGGGGAGACTCCCCGGTTTTCTCCCTCGGGAATATGAAATATTGTTGGCTCGGGTGCAGCGACCGAAGATTGTTCTCATTGGCTTGCCTTCATTTGAAAAGGATGCTCTCCAGTTCCTCAACCTTCGCGCTGCCCTTTTCGTTGAACAAGCGCATAAACGACGGTATTGCTCTTCCCTATGGCCAGCGCGGGGCCGAAACCACCAGGTCGGGAAACAAGGCATTTGCACCTGTTCGTGCGACCATCCGCCGGGTACCGATCAACAAAACAACGCAAAGTAGCAAGCGTGCGGCCTGCGCCCCGAAGCACAAATGAGGACAACGCGAATGATTGCCACTACAGGCGGGATAAATACAGCACGGCATCGCCGGCGAATGGGGCGACGAATTCGCGATCACCGCCGCCCGTTACGGGGTCCGCCGCAATGGCTTTACCAGTCGAGGGATGGATCCACTGAACAGCCAGGCGGCCCTTCGCTGCGCTGAGCGAGACCGTGACTTTTCCACCGCTCGGGATGTAGACCACGTACACGTTGCCGGGATCCGCCAGGCAATATTTTGTCGATGCGAGGTTGTCTTGGGGTATCATAGCTCCCAAATTCAACCGCTCAGCCAATCGCCGGACGTGACCCAGGTTGCGGCGGACCGGTTCCCACTGCGGATCAAATCGGTTCCCTAATACCGACCCGTCGTAGGGATCCATGAACAAGGGGTTGTGGCCGCGAAGAAAACTCTTCCAGACCCACGGTCCATTCCCACCGATACCCCAAACGTGGTCGGTGTCCAGCAAGCTGACTTTCTTGCCGTCCCAAGCCGGTGGATCGTCTCTAAATCCATCCCGAGAACCGGGGGAGATCCAGTCGGCGGGACTGGCCAGCATGCTGTCCAGCTTCTCCGCGCCGTGTCCGGTGATCCCGACCGGATGTTGTTTGGGTTTTCTCCGCTCGTACTCATGCACGGTATCCACCACCCACCAATCCCATTCCTTCTCTCCACCTTCGTTGATCACTTCGTAGAGCACGTTGTCAAACTCGTTGACCGTATCGACGACCTTGCGAATATAGGTGGCTTGCAGCTCGTTCACGGCCGGATTGGCTCGGCTGTGCGGTTTTCCACCCGCATCAATTCCGTTGATGTTGTTCTCCGGATGAAACGGATGTGAGCGCCAGGCCCACTGTTCCATCGTGCCCGGCCGCCGGTTACCGTGGAACAATCCCCAGCCTTCGAAGAGCATTACGGACACATAGATCCCTCGCCGCCCTGCCATGCTGACCCGTTCACGCAATCGTGTGAAGTACGCGGGATTAAACTGTTTCAGGTCGAATTTGGGTTTACCGTCGAGGGCTGTCCCCGGACCCGTCCGCGCCCACGGTAACGGCGCCACGTGATGAATGTAATCCTTACCCCATCTTCCGTTAGCCCGCGTATCCCAAAGCGTGGAATCCCAGGTCCAGAGCCGGATGAAGTTGTGCCCGTAGCGTTCGAAAAAGTCGAGATAGGCCTCGAAATCAAACGGCTCCGGTGGGTCGCTGCGTCCCATATCGACCAGGTTGTTCCACGTGTGGGAGCCGACCAGGAGCACCTCACGTCCGCTGGCGTCGCAGAAATAACGCGGGTTCCTGGCGGAGACGCGGAGCGGTCCGGAAGCCGGCTTGGG
>NZ_JACIYL010000671.1 GCF_014359955.1 Thermogutta sp.
GGCAGTTCCTGCCACCACCAGCCGGATGATCTCTGTGCCGAAATCCCCCACAACGGCTGTCACAGGCAACAGGAGGCCTACCCCGAGAGCTGCAGCCAAAACCCCCCATCGGACGACTGGTGACACTAATCTCCACCGACGGACGGCTGGCGAACCTCGGTCATGTTTTGCACCGTCGCCCATCCGCATTCGTTCTTGCTGAGACAGTCACCGTGCACAAACGCGCTCAACCTACTCTCGATCTGGCCGGCGGGACCGTCGGCGACGACCAGTCGATTTAGACAGATCCTTATAGTAAAACTGAACAAAGCTCGTCGTCCCAACGGCGATTCCCAACGCTGTACCCAGCAGCGTAAAGAGTGGCAATGTCCCCACCCGGCGGTCCAGATAAAACCCCGCGACACTGGGGATCACCAGTTCCAGAGCAATTCCCACGATCTGCATTCCAATGGCGTACCCCCGGGCCCAGGATGCCCGGGTATCCCCCTCGTCCGTCGGGTTTCGGGATGGCTCATCCAAGCCACTTCCTCCAATATTACTTGCGATCCACCAGGTCCGTGACTCTACACACCGCGTCTAGCCAATATTACTGGCGCAATCCCCCTAACCAGCAATAAATGCCGCGCGACAGCATTCAAAGTACATCTACCACAACAACTGAACGAAATGTTAATACCCTTTGACGCCGGGCACCACCTCAGTAAAATTTTCCGATCCCCATTGCCACGGTTTGCATTTCGTCCAAAGACTGTGCCACCAGGAACTGCCGCGTCATGTGCCACGGTTGCGACTTCGACACACTCAGTGTACAATAGGCGAGTGGGATTGACAGATGGCCACGGGGAGCCGCTCGACTCCTGTGGCTTGTGAGGGGCGCAACCCCATTGGAAAACCGTCCCCCTGGACCACCGTCGCGAGCGAACGAGGGCATGGACGACCTCGCCATAGGTTTGACGCTGCCGCTTCCTCGGAAGGCATCTCGAGCGTCGGCCGAAAGCCTTGGACTGCTGCCCACTGAAGGGCATCCAGCGCGGGACAGCGCGGACCAAGTTTCGTGGCAGTCCCCGCTCCAGCGGGTGTGCTTCGGTTGCCGGAGGTCGAACAGTGATCACCGTCGCGGAACTCAGCCTTCACACGGTCAAAGACCTGGCCGAAATGGCCAAGAAAAAAGGCATCCCTCGTTGGCATGCCATGCGAAAACAGGAGCTCATCCAGGCCCTCGTGGAAGTCGCTCGCAAGGAAGCCCGCCAAAAGAAAAATCGTCTGAAAAAAGCCGCCAGTCAACGTCGCTCATCCAGCAAAGTAAGTCCTTCCGCCAAAAATTCTGGTTCCAACGGAAAGCCTAAAAAAAGCACCAGTCGCAAGACAACTGTTAAAACCGAATCCTCCTCCAAACGGTCCAAAGCATCTCAAAAAGCCTCCGCAAAGACCGGTGTCGTCAAAAAAACCGTGGCCACGGCCCCGCCGTCGCCCGAGTTGCAAAAAAACCTCCACGAATGGAAGGAGGAATTCATCGACACCAAGGACCTGGCCGCCACCTCCAACGGCGAAACATCCCCCGCCAAAGACCGCCTCATTTTAATGGTCCGTGATCCCTACTGGCTCCAGGCCTACTGGGAAATTTCCCGACAAAGCGTGGAACGGGCACGCGTGGCGCTTTCCCAAAACTGGTATCTTGCCAAACCCCTCCTCAGGCTCTGGGAAGTCCGCCGCGATGGCACCAGTCACGCCGAACGGGTGTTTGTGAAGGATATCGAAATTCACGGACGTGTCAATAACTGGTACATCAATGTGGACAATCCCCCGCGGTCCTTCGAAGTGGATATCGGATACGCGACACCCGACCGCAAGTTCTTCTGCCTGGCGCGGAGCAACATCGTGAGCACTCCCCACGCGGCCAGTACTGGCAACGAGTTGGACTGGAGTGCTCTGGCAGATGAATTCGAGCGGATCTACGCCCTTAGCGGTGGGTACGATGATACCACCGACACGACCGAGTTACGCGAGGTCCTCGAAGATCGCCTGCGCCGGCCTCTTGGCGGGTCGGTCATCCAGCGACTCGGAGCTGGGGTGGAAGGTCAGGCAGAAACCCGGAGCAACTTCCGGTTCTTCGTCGACGCGGAGCTCGTCGTCTTCGGACAGATCCAGCCAGGTTACCACGTTTCGATCCGTGGGGAACCTGTGACCGTGTGCGCGGACGGCACGTTTTCCATCCGGTTACCACTCCCCGACCGGCGACATGTCCTGCCCATCGTGGGGCAGAGCCCCGACGGAACGGAGCAGCGGACGGTCGTTTTGGCCGTCGAAAGAAACACGAAGGTCATGGAACCCCTTCACAAGGATCACGAACCGGCTGCCTGATCCACCGTTGCATTCGGAAACAGCCCCATGGCCGGGACAGAACCGGGCCCGCCAGTCCCCCTCGCACGATTCCGACGCAACCGGGACGCTCAGTGAGCGGTGGAACCCCGGCCTACTGGAGTGACACCTTCCAC
>NZ_JACIYL010000672.1 GCF_014359955.1 Thermogutta sp.
TCTTCTGGGAGTGGCGATTCCGAATATTCAATCATCCCTGGAATCGAAGTCCGATCCTTGCCGTGCGAGAAGGACCATACAAGCTTCTGTTCAATCCGGACGGCTCACGAGTCGAGCTCTACGACATTCCTCGTGATCCCGGCGAGTACAACAATGTGGCGTCAGCCCATCCGGATGTCGTCCAGCAACTCATGAAGAAAGGGATCGAGTGGCAGAAGTCTCTCCCGCCAGGGCGGTTCGACAAAGAAGCGGGTCGGGCCGATTACCCCTGGCCGCAAGAGCAAGACTGAGACAAGAGGGACGCGGTCTGCTTCGCACGCTGCGGAACACACCGTGGCACGTCGCCTGGAGTGCTTGACCGGCCGTCGCGGAGGTCACATGTAACGCGTTATAGTGGGTGAATGCCCGAAGTGTGAGAGAAACTTCGGGCATTCGGCATTTCTTGTCCAGTGGCGACACACCCTTTTGTTCGTGAAGAGCCACGTGTGCCTTTCCAGCAGGACCACCACGTCGCAGGCTGTGCCCGATGGCAGCCGATTCCGTAGGGCAAACCACTTGAGCGATTCCATGTCGGTGTCTCGTCGGCCATAAAAGATCAAACGCGTGCGGCATTGGACCGGTTATTTTTGCCAAAGGAAATAGACATAAATTCTTTTAAGATATCTGTGTCAGAAAAATTGTTGACCTGAATGTCAGAAAGATATATACTTCAGCACGACGGAGGGATACTGGGATGCTTGCGCTCTCTCAAACGACTGGCTATGCGGTACTGGCGCTGGGGTGTTTGAGCCGCACCCCGGATTCGTATGTCTTGGCCAAAGATATCGCCAGGTGCACCGGTATCCCCTGGGCTTATCTGTCGAAGGTCTTACACACTCTGGAAAAGCACGGCATTGTTGAATCGCGCCGGGGCTATCGGGGCGGCTTCAAGCTCCGGCGTCCGGCTGAACAGGTCACATTGGAGGATATTGCGGCGGTTCTGGAGAGACATTGGCCGCCCCAGTGTCTGCTGGGTTTTCAAGAGTGCCAGGGCGAACGGAACTGCCCCTTCCATGATTTCTGGCAGCGCGAGCGCGAGGTCATTCGGGAAAAGCTGCGCAGCACGACGCTTGCGGATTTAACAGCTTCGTCCCCGGTGATTGGTCAGGTGCATTTGGAATGGTGTGACTCCGGTCGGGACGCGACATTGCAGTCCCCCAGGGGAAGTCGCCAGCGCAAACCAAATGGTTCAAGAAGAGAGAGGAGAAAAAGCGATGGGAGCTACTCGCCGTGAGTTTCTGGAAGCTGGAGCCATCATTGGGGCCGGTGCTGCCGTCGCAGCAACAGCCGCGGTGACGGCCCGGCTCGACCACCGGACGACCGACCCGGTGGGAGAAGAGACGGTGCGTCACATTGACGTGCTTCCCAGTGTTCCGCCATCACCCGAGGAAGATGTTCTCATCCGCATGCAGCGGGACCTGGCCCGCGCGATGGCCAAGCCTGTGGAGCAGCGACGGTGGGTGATGATCATCGACACCCGCAAGTGTGTGGGATGTCATGCGTGCACCGTGGGCTGCGTGGCTGAAAATCATCTTCCGCCAGGGGTTGTCTATCGGCCTGTCGTGACTGAAGAGTATGGGGAATATCCGCATGTTCAAATTCGATTTTTTCCGCGGCCCTGCATGCAATGTGATGTCCCTCCGTGCGTGCCGGTGTGCCCCGTCCATGCCACGTGGAAACGCCCGGACGGCGTCGTCGTGATCAATTATGACCGGTGCATTGGATGCGGTTACTGCATCACGGCCTGTCCTTACAACGCCCGTTCACGGGACCTGGGAGAATACTGGCTGGACGGAGCGGCGGAAACGGATGCTCCCAACGAACTTCCCATCCTTGGGCAAGACGTCCCCTGGGAGAAAACCCCTTCCAATGAGTATGCCAAATCATGGGATCGAACCAAGGGTTCGCCTGTTGGAAACGCCCGCAAGTGCCACTTTTGCTTGCATCGTTTAGAAGTGGGCCAGCTTCCCATGTGTGTCACCACCTGTATCGGACGAGCGACCTATTTTGGCGATGCCAACGATCCTGACTCCCTGGTCAGTGAGTTGATGGCAGCTCCAAACGTTATTCGGCTTCTGGAACATCTGGGAACAGAACCGCGCGTACGCTATTTGATTTGATCAAGGCGACACCAGGTACCCAATATTGCAATAGCTACTGAGTGAGGGATGCCATGCAAAACGAAGCTGCACGATTTCTCGGCGTGAGGGTTTTCCAGGTGCTGGTAATAATTGCCTGGATTTTCTTTGCAGTGCTCGGACTACAGGGAATTGCCGAGCGCTTGTGGCATGGGCATCATGCAGCCAATTACGGGAGCTATGTGGTGTGGGGATTATGGGTCTCGGCCTACATTTATTTCATCGGTCTATCTGCGGGAGCTTTTCTTTTGTCCTCTTTGATCTATGTTTTCGATTTTAAGCAACTGGAAAACCTCGGGCGATTGTCGCTATT
>NZ_JACIYL010000673.1 GCF_014359955.1 Thermogutta sp.
TGTACTGGAGCGAGGACCTCATCCACTGCGGACCACATTGCGTCGATCTCTTGCCGAATCCGATCGTTAGCCTCCCGGATTCGGTCGATTATGGTTGATCGCGTTGGCTCTTTGAGAATTTGTCCCAGGATAGCTGTAAGTCCGTTCTGATCGCCAGCCTGAACGGCTGCCTCCGGGCAACCATGTTCGCGCATCAACTGTTCGTACTTGTGGCTCCAGCCGACGGCCAACGCGGGGACGTTTTGCGATAAAGCACCGACCAGGGCGTGAAACCGGGAGCTGATCACCGCGTAGGCCGTTCCCAGAATCCCTTTGAGTCGCAGTGGACAACTTTCCTCCACCACATCGATTTGAAAGCCGCAGGCATTTTGAATGGGTCTCACCAACGCCCGGTCTTCGGGTGTATGGATGAGGAGACTGGCGTGGAGGCCGTGGTTGATTACGCCCTTGATTGCCTCCGCGAGAAATGGAATATACCGTTCGGCCAGGCTGCGATCGGTTTTATCGAGCATCCGCATGTTGGGCACGACAAACACCGTGTCGTTCCTTGGCCGAAATCCCTCAGGCAAAATGCCCTGCACAAGCGGCGTAAAATCGGGTGCTATTTTAATATTGGCCCGCTGCCCCACCACATCCACCAGATGGCGGTACGACTCTTTTTCCCGGGCGAAAACAAGATCGCAGTTCTCGACCAACTCCCGACAGGCCGCTCGGATAGCTGGCGTTGTGAAGGGGCCAAAGGCCTGCGGGAGGAGGATGATCTTCTTCCCTTGTGTCTTCCATCGTCGGCAATTTCGGGCCATCAGCTGGGTAGGCCGAGGACCGTGTTGGTCGCCAAAGGCAAATCCAGAGGCATCGATGACGGCGGTGATGTCTTCCTCGGCGGCCAGCCCGTATTTTTTTCGGAACGAGGGATGGGCCAGCGAGGCAACCAGCTTGGATCGACCAAAGCGTTTTTCCGCGAGGAGCGTCCACAGGCCGTATTTCGCCCGATCGCGAAAGGGGCCAAATTGGGCTGGGACCACGAACTCGGGCGGGTTGGGCTTTGCCCGAAAGTGCTGGAGCACCGCAATCGCCATAAGTTCAGCCCCTTTGTTGTGTGTCCCCGTGCCGTGGAGGAGGATCATTCCTGCTCGAAGTTGTACGTCCGGAGGAGTTTGAGCGGTTTTTTGACGGACCTGGGGACCATACCTTCCGGGTCGGGCCAGCCCAGGGCAATGAGCATCACGGGACGCTCGTCGGGTTCCAGTTTCAAAAGCTCAGCCATCTTTTTTTCGCGTTCGGGAATATCCGGCCAGTTAATACAACACGAACTTAAACCGAGCGTTTCCAGGGCCAGAATAAAACTCATGGCCGCCAGGGCGGAATCGATATAGATGAGGTGGCGGTCACGGGCGTCAAAAAAATTCCGCAACTGTCCCACGATCACCACAATAACAGGGATCTGATGTTCATAACCGATGACTCCGTAAGGGATGGAGGCCACCTGGCGAACCAATTCGGGCTCGTCAAAAATGCGGAAGACAAAGGGTTGGCGATTGCAAGCACTGGGTGACTGGGCAGCGACCTCTAACGCTTTGTCGACTAGTTCTCGGGGCACCGGTTTTGGTAAAAACCAGCGCACTGATCGCCGTCTGTGTGCAAGGGCGGCGAGCGCTTCATAGGATACCGGTGGCGGCTGGGATAAATCTCTCCGGTAGGGAACCAGCGGCTCGTCGCAAATGCGCGGGGGGGCGGGCAAACGCTGGAAGCGTGCCCGAAGCGGGTCAATCTTAGGATCACTGCCAGTGACCGCGAAATACTCGGCAAGTACGTCGTGGGTCCACTGGAGTTGCTCTGCGGGAAGGCCATGCTTGCCGTTCTGGGCTGCTTTAAGCGCCGCTTCGTATGCTTTCACTGTTTCCTCAATATAATCGAGAGCGAAGACATCGCGTCTCGGCCGCATGATCAGTCCTTTTTCCAGCCGGTGGGTGTTGCGCGCAAGGAGTGCTCTCCGTCCGTTTAAGCGCCCGTACCTCGCCCTTCCTGCATCGACATGTTTTGCTTCCAGTGCAAGCAAATCCCGCGTATGCGGCCTAAGCCAACTAAAGAAACTTTCTAGTCGGCGACTCAATCTGACAATCCGGCGCAGAAGGAACATTGGTTACAAATTTACAAGTCGACGCAGACTTCCCAGTCAACGCTCGGAAGCCAAATGGTAGCGTTGGGTGGAATCAGACGGCCGGTACCGTAAATATCGCGAGGTAGTACGCGTATCGAAATGCCGTCAGATATTCTATCGAAAACCGTCCTGCCATCATCAAGTTGTAGCTCAACTGAATAGATACCGGGGACAAGACGGAGATCTCTAATACGGCATTTACAAATAGATCTATGCTCTAATCCGACCCGTGCTTTGTGCTGATATTCCGAATGACATGTCAATACACGAGTACCCAATGAATTAAAAAACCGAATAGCAATCCGAG
>NZ_JACIYL010000674.1 GCF_014359955.1 Thermogutta sp.
CCCACTGGATCAAACACTCCGATCTTTATCCCTTTTGCTCTCATTTCGTTTGCCACAGTCTGCTTTTCTGGTGATGGAATCACCTGCAGGGGAAACACATCGGTCTGTCGCTCGCCGGTGCTAAAGAGAAACTCAGCGGAAAGGAGATAAGGTCCAGGGGGTAACGTTGGCGGGAGGGACACCTCCACAGGTTGACGACTCTGTCGGCCGGTCTCGATCTCCACCGCACCCGATTGCTCTATGTGGAACACAGAGCCACCCGCCGCGTTATTGCCGGGGCGGTCCAATTGTGGGCCGGAAAATACCCATCGCCACTTGCAGGTGACTTTTTGCCGGCAGTTGTTGATGATCACGAGCTGCTTGCGCAGCGTCTCTCCGGGATTAAACACGTGGTCCCGACTGGTTACCGAGGATTCGGGACCCGCGATATAGGCAAGCAGCGGCATATTGTTCCGATACATGGCCTCAGCGGCCAGGGTCGGGACCCAATCCTCCCTGCCGTACGCGAGGTCCATTCGCTCATACCGATCTTCAAGATAATCAGGGCTGTAGCCCGGTCGCTGTAGGTTCTCCCAATCGGTGGGAAGCTCTGTGCGTTTATTACGTTCCAGGCCGGGACGCATCTTCCAGAAGATGTGGTGCTCCCACGGGGAAATGGCTGAGACCCCCCAGGTCCGGAACGCCCGCCAGGCATCTTCCAGATACTTGGCCAGAATTGGGTACCGTTCATCAAAATCGCTGGATCCAAGCTGGTGGGGATAATCCCAGCGATGCCACAACCGACCGTCCCGAAATTGCCGAGCTTCCCACCGGAGATTCCGTTTTTCCTGTTCACTGATTTGGTAGGCACGGTCACCAACAAACTGGGCGTTCCATTCAGCAAGGCAGAAATCCCATGGCACCACAGCGCTACCAAATTCACGCTGACCTTTGTACCATCCTCGATACATGGCCCAGTCCCACGTGAAGGGCGCTCCGTATTCGCACGCGAAGAACGGCTTCACCCCTGTGGTGGACCAGTGCTCGAACCAGTCACAAAGCTCCTGAATAGGTACCCAATTCGGGTAAAAGTTGCTGGTGTGCATGGTACCCAGATTGCCCGAGGAATGGTGGTAAACTGGGCGAGTGGGATCCAGGTCCCGAATAATCGCCTCGGCCCGCAGTGCCCGTCGCGCATTGTTGAGCGACCAACCGTCGCGTGGATCGTGAATGCCGTCGATAAGGTCGGGATTCATATCCTCGTTATAACCCGTTGCGTTGTGACTGGTTACGTACATCACAACGGACGGATGCGAGCCCGCCACGCGGGTGTAGAACTCTGCGTGCTGGCGATATCCATTCGTCTTGTCCGCGTCGGGCGACTGCCAATCGTAATGGGAGAAATGCGGTTGAGAGAGCGCCACCAGTATTCCCACATCGTCCGCGGCTCGGAGAAGCTCCTCAAAACTCAGGTGGGAGCCGGGTAGACAGTCGTAATTGTGTGTATAAACAAAGTTGATGCCAAAGCTCTTCAACCGACGAAGGCTTTCACACGCCGCCTCGTAGGTGCACCACGCAACACCCACCTGAGCGTTGTCGAGCGGGATGGCGGATAGAAAGATACGCGTCCCGTTAAGATAAAAATCCCGCCCGTCAATCCAGAATTCACGGAATCCCCACCGTATAGGCCACCACTCGTCGAGCACGGTGTTGTTCTCGTCGAGTAATGAGAGCGCCACATCGTACTGATTTTGAGGTGTGTGGATGTCCCACACTTTGCTCGGCCGCCACATGTCGTCGAAAGCAAAAACGTTGTTATCAAGCTGTGCGGCCTGGAAAAGAGGAGAGAGGGCTTCGTGCACCGTCTCGCCGCCATCTCGGTAAACAACCTTAATGCGATACCGCTGATCGCGGTTGGGACGCTCCACAGAGGCCACCACGCGAACGCTTCCATGTCGGTAGGAACTCTCAAGCTGCGTAAATCGAATGATAGGACCCCTGGGACGGCTCACCAAAAAAACGTCGCCGCAGAGTCCGCGGCGAGCGACACTCCCCCGGATTTGCCTCGCCGCGTTGCTGTCCGTGTAGGCCATTAAGACTCCTTTAAGAGGGATTGCCTCGACAAGCATGGAGAGCGTGTAAGTTTTTCCGGGCTTGCAGAATTGGGTGAGATTGACTTCCCCACCCGGAAAAACAATCGTACCCACTTTCTGGCCGTCAATGAAAACTGTGGCGAGGGAATTGACATATTCCGCTTGAAGCACGATCTCGCGATCGACCCACTCTGTTGGAATTTTGAAAGTTCGCTGGTACCAGGCCGCGGCAATATCCCGCAATCGGACGTTGGCCCATTTCGCGTGGGGATAGACCACTTGGCAGTCCTTCTGCATGTAATCCGTGATCCCTGGCCAGGGGCCGGGAACCTTAAAATAGCCCCACCCGTCGTTAGGGACGCTCTCTGCCCTTCCTGTTGCCGGCTGCCATT
>NZ_JACIYL010000675.1 GCF_014359955.1 Thermogutta sp.
AATTAGCGGCAGAAAGGCTTCGCTGAGCGGTTTGATGACGCCGCGTTCCGTTTGCGACGGGGCGAGCGGAACATCCCGATAAAATATCGGAGCTCCTACGGGGTCTTTCGACGTCACGCACGTTATGGCACCGCAAGAAAGAACCTGTCCAGGATTTTCACCGGAAAATCCTACAATGTACAGTCGATATGGGGTTTCCACAGAATGTTGTTTCACTCTATCCCAGACTTGTTTGTGAACTGTCCAGGCTTTCGCCGTCCGCTGGTACGGTGTGCCCCGATAGATCTCGTTTGTCTCTATCAGGCAGCGGGGGTCGATTTCGCCTTCTGGGGGTGAGTCGCCCGGCACCAAAGCGCCCAACCAGGATTTCCCGTCGTTGAGAACGAACGCCACCAGCCAGCAGTCTACGCCCGGCGTATCGTCATGCCAGAGCAGTGTGGGCGGCACAATTTCCGGAGGAAAGATTGAACCATCAAGAGGATAGTCGATCGTCAGCGAGGCACAGTCGGCGGCAGGCGCCTTTTCGAGAAGCTGTGCAGCAATCGGTGTCCAACCCGCTTGCAACGGCAAAGCATCTCCGGGCCGCAGTTCGAGCGTACCCACGAGAATTTCTCGCGCAGATTCAGAAAACGCCAGCCGGAGCCGATCAGATACCCTGGCCCCACCACTCCTATGATGGCTGGACTCTTCGCCTACGCTCTTCGCCGCTCCTGTGGTGCGCTCTTCCGGATGGGGAACCAGACCTCTCTCGTCTGAACAGCCCAGCCACAAAAGCGTGCAGCACCACAAAGGGACGAGTAACTTCCTGAGCATATCCACGGTATCCCGCTCACCATCCGCGGGTTGAACTTGACGACCCCACACCCCTGACCGTGGCCGTTTCATTCCTGCATGTTCCGGCCGCGATCAAAAGATTCTATGGAGCGGCGTCGGAAAAGAGCAAGTGAACCCGCGAATGGCTGCGGTGCGCGGCTAATCAGCAGGCCTTCTCGTGTCCGCTCTGTCAACAATTTTTAAGGTGATGGTCCACAGGCGTGAACAGCGTCCAAAGCCGGTTTCACCAATCCGGGCTTCTTGCCCTTCAGCGATTGTGGTTTCGGCGGAGGTCCTCCTCCCCGAGTTTTAGCCCGTTGTCCTGCGGCATACCTGTGTGCCATGCAACCAGTTTTTCTCGAAGCGAGGAAACCACCTGGCCCTGCTGGTCGGCCAGATTCTTCGTTTCCCCAGGATCGGCGTCCAGATCGTACAGCTCCGGCCGGGAACCATCATACTCGCAAAGGAGTTTCCAACGCCCTTCGCGGATCGCCAAATCCGGATATGGTCCGGTACCGGCAAAGAATTTTCTATCCGGCGGCCTCCGCCAGAAAAGGGGTGACTTACGGGAAGCCGCTTGTTTGCCGAGGAGAGCAGGGGAGACATTCTCGCCATTAAAAAAGACTCCCTGCGGTACTGCAATCCCCGCGATCGACAGCAAAGATGGGACCAAATCGATGGCCGAGAAAACAGACGTTCTGTTCCAGGTGCCGGCCGCTTCCTTCGCCACCAGACCAGGCCCCCAAACGATGAGGGGTGACCGGATGCCACCCTCGTACAGCGTGGCCTTACTCCCACGGAAAGGACCGCTGCTTCCGGCATCGACGTCCGGCCCGTTGTCTGAGCAGACAAGGATGAGCGTATTATCTCTCAATTTGGGATTATTCCTGACAAACTGGAACAGAGGCCCAAGTTGCCGGTCCATCTCTTCCAGGACGGCCTTGTACAGTTGGCGCCGGCTTCCGTCACCCCACTTGTCCACCGGTGGCCAGAATGGAGAATGCACATCGTCCGGCCAGATATTCACATAGAACGGCTTGTTTGCTCGAATCGCCCTCCGCATGAACGCCATGGCGGCGTTGACGTCGCCGCTGGTGATTTGAGAACGGGGCATCCACACGACGGGTCCTCCCAAAATCTCGGCATCCGCCCAAATCCTGCCGTACTCCCTGTCACCGGGACGAAGAGTGAGAGGAAGCAGCTTGGGGCCCATCCCCTCGAAATTTGTCAGTGATTCGTCGAAACCGTAAGCAGTAATTGGTGGAGCATCATCGACATCCCGCTGCCCGCCGAGATGCCACTTTCCAAAATGCCCGGTGGCGTATCCGTGCTCCTTGAGGATCCGCGCCAGCGTGGGCGCCGACAGATCCAGCCAATCGGCCACTCCCCGGCGAGCATTGTCGGCCCGATTGTTCAGATAGGATGTGATCCGCCATCGTGCGGGAAACTGACCAGTGGTGATCGCGCACCGCGAGGGCGAACAAATCGGCGAATTGACATAGAACTGATAGAATCGAATTCCCTCGGCCGCCAGGGAGTCCACATTCGGTGTCTTGGCTTCCGTGTTCCCAAAACAGGAAAAATCGCCCCAGCCCATATCGTCAATGAAGACGAGAATAATATTGGGCCGAACAGGTTGT
>NZ_JACIYL010000676.1 GCF_014359955.1 Thermogutta sp.
CCATGCCCTGAGGACTGGAAAACTGGGCTGCGTCGAACGCTCCGTTCCGGAGGCCCGGCTCACCCGTCCCAATCACGGCAAGAAGCTCTCCCTCCAGGGTGGTCACAACAATCCGATGATGTCCCGAGTCCGCGATGAAAAGTCGCTTCCCAACAGGATCAACGAGAATCTTGCCGGGAAAGCGCAGCGGAGTAGGTTCCAGGCGGCGGGCAAGCGTCTCGAAATGAATCGGTGTACGGTCCAGAGTGCCACGTTTCTCGTAGTATGCAATCGCAGGCCGCAGCAGCCGATCCAACGCCTCAAATGTGGTCTCTCCACTTTCACCCCAGACGACAAAGCCTTCGGGATCGATCAGGACCAGCGTCGGCCACGCGTTGACACCAAACCGGCGCCAGATTGTCATGTTGTGGTCGTTGATGACGGGATGCTCGATTCCATAACGCAAAATGGCCTGCTTGATGTTCTCCGTGTCGCGTTCTTCATCGAATTTTGCGGAGTGCACGCCGATCACCACGAGTTCCCGCGGATACCTGGCCTCCAGCTTCTTTAACTCGGGGATGATGTGCATGCAGTTGATGCAGCAATATGTCCAGAAGTCGAGCAGGACGAATTTACCGCGAAGGTCTTCCCACCGCAGCGGTCCCGCGGTATTCAACCATTCAACGTCCTCTGGCAGATCCGGCACAGGATGACGTATTGCAAAGGGTGATGCTTCCATAGTCATTCCTTCAGTTGCACAACCAAGAGACACAAAGGCGAGCGTACACAGGAATATCCCCGGGAAAATCCACGAGCGTTGAGAGCCCGCCCGTCCAAACGGCGCGGTCCAATTCCGAGATTGTTCGACATTCTCCGGTGCCTGCCTCGCGGGATCGCAACGTCTCCAGGAAATCATCGTTCTATCCTTCGTGATTGACGAATCTCGCACACCTTCCGTCCTCAATCCGGCGAAATTTTCTCCCCGGTTTTTCGAAATATGCTCGGAAGTTGGACTTATCCTGAAATTTCCGTGTTCCCCGTGAGCCGGTGGGGACAGTCACGACCGGACACCAACGGCCCCCAGGGATGGCCCGGAGGAATGTCCCGCACAGGCCCCCGCCTGTGATTGCCCAATCCTATACCCGAGTGGGCCGCTGGGACAATAACCACCAACGCTGACACCCCCTTTCCGCTGGCCGGGGGACATCGACATTCGCACGGGTTCGCGTCAGGGTGAGTCGGAGGGACCTGCCCGTCAGGTCCGCTTTCGGAGGAACGTGCTCGTCACGTCCACTTTCCAACGTTGGATCATGCGTTGCATTTCGCCGGGTGCGACAAGCGTGCTCCTCCATGTTCGCCGGACGCCGTGGAAGGTGTCCCTCCCGCGAACGCAGGTTCCGCCGCGACCGATTGCCCCGATAGCAACCGAATCCTGAAAAGCGCTTGTCCGGCTTTACCGGAGGCCCCCGGTTTCACCCGAGCCCGGGACTGGTAGGGGCAATTCATGAATTGCCCCTACAGCACATTGCGCCCGTGTCATCTTGGAGATTTCTGAAAAGCAGCAATGAGTCGGGCACCAACGGTGGCGACTTGCCGCCAACGCGGTCGAAGCGGAGGCCGAAACCCACGAATCCAGAAACACCTCAGCCGGACGCCGGGAACAGCCCGCGAAACTTTCACGAGGCTTGAGATAACAGGGAGACGAGCCTCACAAACTCTTGCTGGACTCTCTGCTGAATGCCCGAAGAATCAGGATCGCTGGAAACGGCCGCCTGCCGAAGCGCCAACTCGCTGCAGAGAACGACCGCCCTGCAGGTCGCATCATAGTGCAGGGGGAGGAAGATTCGCAATCGGGCAGGCAAAAATCGCCTGCGAAGAAGCGCCGCCTGCTCAGGCCGAATCCGCCCCTCGCGAACCTGCTCCTCCAGATATTGCACAAACGAACCGTATTCTCGCCGCAGAATCGCGATCACCACCGCCACGGCGACCAGCCACGCCAACCCGTCAACCCAGCCGGCGACGCTGATCGGGGAACAGCCCATCCGTTCACTGAGAAGCAGGACCGCCCCATTTCTCAGAACGCGGACCCCATAGACGCCACTCCACAGCGTGACTGCCGTATGCCAGCGCTGCCACAATTTGGGGCGGCTCTGCGCCCAGGCCAGGGCAGCGCCAATGGCTGCCCCACAGAGTGTGGTCATGAATCCCCCGGCAACCACGCGATTGACAAACACGCTGGCGATCCCGCTGTAGCCTGCCGGCTGCCATCCCGCCAGATAGAGATAAAACACATTCTGAATGGCCGCGAACCCCGCTGCGATGACGCCCCCGTAGATCATCGCCTCTGAAAGATAGGCAAATTGCTTGCGGAACATGAGCATCACCGCCAGAATGGCGAGCGCTTTGAGCCCCTCTTCGACCGCGGGAGCCACCAGAAGAAACCGGCGGGGGACCTCCAGGGCCTGACTTTC
>NZ_JACIYL010000677.1 GCF_014359955.1 Thermogutta sp.
CGAGCATCTCCCTTTTTCTAAAAATCGGAAACCGTCGCTTCCTTCCGTCATTTTTTCGGCGGTTTCCCGGCGACTATTTCCTCATGACCGCCCACACGATCACCGCTCGCCGGGCGGAAATGGAATTTTCTGCCGCTCCTCCTCCGTGAATCGGCTCTCCGCGATCGGCCCCGGATTCCAGCACTGCTCGAGGGCCCCAGGCCGCGGCTCTTCCACCGGGATCACCCACACTTCGCCCCCCCGCTCATCCTTCTCCACTCGCCCTCCTGCCCGCAGGACCGCCTCTCGCGCCAGCTTCACGCAAACGTCGCTCAGCCGGTCGAAATTGTACGCCGTATGGCTGAACACACTCTGCCGGTCCAGCTCCGCCGTGAATCGCTCCGGCAGGCGTTTCAGTCCCACCGTCGTGAACAGAACTCCACCGGCGTTGGAAGGATTGCAGTCCGAATCCTGCCCGCATCGCGTGGCGATGACGATCGTCCGATCAAGATCCCCCTTCCCATACAGCAGACCCATGACAATGTACGCCCCATTGATCTTTGCGTCAATATTGGCCAGCCCCTTCATGCACGAGGCCCGCCGATATTCCGGATTGCGATTGTACTTCTCCTCAATCTTCTGCCAGGTCGCCTCCCAGTTGTCGGGGTTCTCCTTCCACCAGGCGATCACGTCGCGAATGCACTCCGCATACTGGCTCTCCGCGGGAATGCACCGCAACCCCGCCTCCACAATCTTCAAAGGATCACACTCGAAAAACGCCTCGGCATACATCCCACCCACAAACTGCCCCCCATACACACCATCCCCGTAGTTCATCAGCCGTCCAAATTTGTTCCCCAAAGCAATCACCGTGTTGGGCATTCCCGGCGCAATGATCCCCGAAAAATCCGCCTCGATCTGATAGTCGATATCGTCCGCATGCTTGTTGAAATGGGGATGTCCCGAATCAGGCGGCGCAATCCCCGAGCGCAAATTGTCCCGTCCCGCCCGATTGGCATGCCACAACGGATACCGGCTGTTCGCAAAGTCGATCCCCGCCTGACGTATCGACACATCCCAGCCATATTCCTCCAAACTGCGGAGGAACGTCATCTCCACGTACAGATCGTCCTGGTGAAACTGGTTGACCATCTCCGGCTTCCAGGCCGGCATCTCGTTCTCCGGAATGATCCGCCCCACATATCGAAATTCCGTGGGGCCGCCCCAGCCCACCCCCACCATCTGCCCGATCCATGCCGCCTCCATCTTGTCCCGATACTCCGCCAGAGAAATCCGCCGCACCGCCGGCTCGGCACTCATCCCGTCCGACCCCGTCCCGATGGCCGTCATCCCCACCGCCAGCACCATCCCCAAAAACGCTGTTTGTCCACTCGTCCGCCTTGCCATGATGCACCTCCACCCACTGGGAACAACACCCGGCCCCAAGACGCTCCCCATTATAAGCCGACCGAATCCCACCAGCCACCATCGCTTGCCGAACGCGCACAAAAAAGGGCCGGACGCGCCGGCCCAGCTCGCTTGGTCCTCTGGTTCTCAACAGACTCAGGCCTTGCTCGCCTTCTTTTTCTTACCCTTTTGGGCAGCCTTCTCTTTCGCCGTCGCCAAAAGTGCCATCGCGTCGGCCGGAAGCTGGAACGGCTTGTTCTTGATCCGCTTGGTGACCCGGCCGCTCTTCAAACACTGCGTGCACACGCGAACCCGCCGCGCCGCTCCATTCTCATCCGTAATGCGAATCCGCTGCAAATTCGGCTTGAACTGCCGCGGCGAAATCCCCGTCACCTTGGTCCCCACCCCGCCCAAATACTTGGCCTTACCACGGGTGGTCACCTGTTTCCCAATCGCCGCCGTCTTGCCGCAAATTTCGCACTTTTGACCCATGGCCTTGACTCGCTCGATAAAAGACCCGACCACGCGCTTCCCGCGCACAACGTGTCCTCACTGTCGAAAACACCTATTCTATCAGTTTCGCCCCCGCCCACAAGCCCCAACAAATCCCGAGGGGTTAGCGACCTCTCTCCTGCTCACGCTTCCAGAGGCCCCCTCGGAGGGACCCGCTTGTCGGGTCCGTTTTTCGGAGGGACGTGCTTGTCACGTCCGTTTCCCGGAGGGACCTGCTTGTCACGTCCGTTTTCCGGAGGGACCCGCTTGTCGGGTCCGCCCCCATCCCTCGATTATCCATCCCTCTCACCCGGGCACGACAAGCGTGCCCCTCCGACTATCCATCCCCCCACCCACCACCAATCGCCCCGCATAAAACAACCCTCAACCCTCTCACCCCAACCCGACCATTGCCGCGAACCCAGCCGCATGGTACGCTAAAATATTTCTGTTGCGGGAAAAACCCCGGCTCCCACGGCCGAGCGTCCTGACGATCCTCCTCCGGCGCACTTTCCGCCCAAATCGCGAGAACAAAATCACAATCTTGATGGATATAATTGGCTATCCCAA
>NZ_JACIYL010000678.1 GCF_014359955.1 Thermogutta sp.
GTCGTAAATATTGCCACGAATGGTTTCCATTGAAGATAGACTCGTTGCACTTTTGACCGTCGTCACACAATACCCGTCCGGCCCGGTTTCGACGCGAAGTCGTCCAGGCGGGGAACATCGGCTAATCGAGCTCTCGCATCGCGGCGAGGACCCGATGCACCTCATCTACGGTATTGTAATGCACCATCGAGAGGCGCAGCAGGCCCTCAGGTTCCAGGCCCAATCTCTCCGTTAAAGGAAGGGCATAGAAATTCCCGTGCCACACAAAGATTCCCCGGGTGGCGAGAAATTCCGCCAACTCGCGGGGAGAAAAGCGTGCGTGGGTGATGGCAATGGTCGGCAAGCGCTGGTGCAATCTTTCTTGCTCCGTGATTCCCCAGATTCGCACGTCAGACAACTGCTGAAGTCCTTCGATCATTTCCCTGGTCAGCATTTCTTCGTGAGCCTGGATGGCCTGGAAACAAGCGTCGAGGGCCTCACGGCGGGTCGTGACTTCGGGAGCCACAGATTTCCCAATCTCCGCAAGATACTCCACCGCAGCGCAAAGCCCGGCAATCCCCTCGTGGTTTTGCGTACCCGTCATCCACCGGTCGGGAATTTCATCCGGTGCGGGTCGCACCTTATAGGCAGGCAGCGATACGAGCCACTCCCGCTTTCCCCAAAGTACACCCACATGCGGCCCAAAAAACTTGTAACCGGAGCACACCAGGAAATCGCAGTCCCAGGCCTGCACATTAATACGCCGGTGCGGCGCGAGGTGCACGGCATCGAGAAACACCATGGCCCCAACCTGATGGGCCAGCTTGATGATTTCAGTCACCGGCGTGATCGTTCCCACGGCGTTTGAGGCACACGTGACAGCCACAAGTCGCGTTTTTTGTGACAACTGTTTTGAAAGATCTGCCAAGTCCAGCGAGCAATCCTCGGGGTGAATATCAACGATACGCGGAATCACCCCCACCTCTCGGGCAGCAAGTATCCACGGCGTAAAATTTGCGTCGTGCTCCAGGCGGGTTAGGACAATTTCGTCACCCGGCTTCCAGGTTTTCATCAGTGCCCGCGATAGCGCAAAGGTCAGGCTGGTCATGTTGGGGCCGAAAATGACGGTTTGCGGATCATCCGTGCCGAGGAAATCGGCCACGGCCTGCTGCGCCTCTTCAATCAGCCGATCCGTGTCCTGACTGGTGGAAAACACACCGTGCCGGTTGGCATTCGTTTCTACAAGATACCGGCATACAGCGTCGACCACTCTGTGCGGCACCTGCGTCCCCGCAGCACCGTCAAAATACACGACGGGGAGTCCGCCGTGCTTGCGGAAGAGGGCCGGAAACTGGCGACGACACTCCGGAACATCCAGATGACCAACCGATGTTTGACTCATAGTCGTGGAACCTCCCTTTTTCCCGGGATCAAGCGTATTGAGCAATTGTCTCTCGTCGGCACGTCGCGAACAATACACGATAAGGCTTTCCGACCAGCCTGACCCGAGCGGCATGGCCAGACCGTTGCACCCTGCCATTGGTCATCCCCCGCGAGGTCGGACGTGCCGGGCACCAGCATTAAAAAGACGGGATATTCTGCGAGATTTCCCGGGGACGGTTTGGTCGGCCAAACGAGCCCGAACCATCGTATATGTCGGCACCGATTCGACGGCTGGGTTTGCACCCGGGAAACCGTCGGTCCCCTGAGGGAGTGTCTCGCCGTTTGGGTAAAGAGCCGTCGTGTTGAAAAGATTGGTGAGGTCAGCCGTGAAGCCTGCAGCAACTGCACAGAAAAAGGAATCTCCCCTGAACGAAGACTCTCCGCGTTTCCAGCCCGCCGATCGTGTGGGCATCGGCATTGTGTTTCTTGTTGTGTTTGTGGATTTGCTGGGCTTTGGACTCGTCCTGCCCCTTTTGCCGGTTTATGCCGAGCATCTCATGACGGGCTACAGTCCGACGACCCAGGGGATGCTTCTCGGTTTCTTGATGACCAGTTTTTCCCTCATGCAATTTCTCTTCAGTCCACTCTGGGGTAGTCTTTCCGATCGTATTGGCAGACGTCCTGTCCTGCTGGTCGGACTGGCCGGCTCCACCTTGTGCTATACGCTATTCGGCCTGGCCTGCGCCTGGAGTTCCCTTTTGCTGATGTTCCTGGCACGGATTGGAGGGGGCATCATGGGGGCCACGATTTCCACCGCTCAGGCTTACATTGCAGACGTGACGAAAGCCGAACATCGGGCAAGCGGCATGGCGGTCATCGGTGCTGCGTTTGGGCTGGGGTTCACGTTCGGACCTCTTCTCGGCGCCCTCGCCATGTCGGTGGCTCCTGGCAAGCAGGCGGCGCTGAGTACCCTGCCGGATTTACCGAGTACGCGCTGGTGGGATTCCTTGGGCGCGTGACAGTAGATACAGCCTTCCAGGCCCGGCATGCGAAGCCCGCGTTCCATGGCCTTTTGCCGGTCCC
>NZ_JACIYL010000679.1 GCF_014359955.1 Thermogutta sp.
GGCTGGATCGAGCTGATCCCCTGCGGGTTGGTTCATCCCAAGGTCCTCGAATATGGCCGCGTCGACCCCCAGGTGTACAGCGGCTTTGCCTTCGGCATGGGGTTGACGCGTCTGGCGATGATGAAATACGGCATTCCCGATATCCGGTTGTTCAACTCCGGTGATATCCGGTTTTACGAACAATTTCCGGCGGCATTTTGAGCACGTGATCCGCGGCGATACCGGAACGGGTTCCTGCGCAAGCCGATCGTGTGAAAAAAACCAAGCAAGGGAGCCGGTACCGTCGGGGGGTAAGTTTTTTGACAGGTTAACACGTGTTGAGAATATATTTCCGAAGGAGACGGAGCCAGCCGTGAAGATTTCCCTGGATTGGATCAGCGATTTCGTTGATATCGGTGATATTCCCGCCGAAAAGCTCGCCGATCGTCTGACCATGTGCACCGCTGAGGTGGAAGATGTCCAAGAAATCAAGCGGTACGTGGAGGGGGTTCTGATTGGGGAAGTCATTTCCTGCACCGAATTGCCCGACACAAACGGCCTGAAACTCGTCCAGGTGCAGTGTGGAGATCGGCGCTATGAGACGGTGTGTGGGGCGCCCAATGTCCGCACGGGCATGAAGGCCCCTTTCGCACCAGAAGGAACCAGGCTGGCCGGAGGAGTGACCATCTCGGCCGAGGCCATCGCCGGACACCGCAGTGAAGGCGTGCTGTGCTCGCCCGCTGAACTGGGCATGAGCCGCTGGCACGAGGGGGTGCTGGAATGCCCCGACCAGCTTCCCAGCGGGGCACCACTCAGCCAGTGGATTCCCCCCAGAGATGTGCTGATCGAAATTGACAATAAGAGTCTCACCCATCGGCCGGACCTGTGGGGCCATTATGGCTTTGCCCGGGAAATTGCGGCCATTTTTCGGCGTCCCCTGCGGCCGCTGCCGGTGGTCGATCTTTCCCGTTATAACGACCTTCCCGCGTATCCGCTCACCATTGACGATCTGGAGAATTGTCCCTGTTACGCCTGTGTGGAGTTGAAAGTGCGGGCGGCCGTGCCGGCACCGCTTGTGATTCAGCGGCGGCTCCACGCCCTCGGTCAGCGGACGTTCAACCTCATGGTGGACCTGACGAACTACGTCATGTGGGAACTGGGTCAGCCCACCCACGCCTTTGATGGCGACAAGGTCCATGCGATTCGGGTCGCACCACTCGGAAAACCGGGCACCTTCGTGACCCTGGATGGCCAGGAGCGTCAGCTTTTGCCGGATGATCTCCTCATCTGGAACGAGAAAGAACCGGTGGCGCTGGCGGGAATCATGGGTGGATTGGAAAGCGAAGTGACCGCCAGCACCACGAAGGTGCTCCTGGAAAGCGCGAATTTCAAGGCGTCACGTATTCGGCGGACATCGGTTCGCCTGGATCTGCGGACCGAGGCAGCCCAGCGTTTCGAGAAAGGCCAGCCGCCCGTCAATGTTAAAGTGGGGACGGCCCGGCTTCTGAAATGCCTGGAAGAGTCGGGCGAACGGTTCGAGGTCACCTCGCGATTCACGGTGGCCGGTGATCTCAAAGAGCATCCCCGACCACTGATCATCCCCTGGCAGACGGTGGACACGATGGCCGGGCAAACCATTCCCCGCGAGGAAGCCGTTCGCATTCTTGAGGACCTCGGTTTTGGCGCCAGATCGGACGGCGACATCCTGCAAGTCGGTCTGCCCCCGCACCGTAGCGAGAAGGATCTTTCCATCCCGGCCGATGTCGTGGAGGAAATCCTTCGCATTTACGGCTACGACCGCATCGAACCGCGATTGCCGGAAGGTCCGATGGCGGCCCTGCCCGTCAATGAAAGTCTGAGAAAAGAACACAAAGCCCGGAAAATCCTGGCTGGGGCCCATCAGTTCATCGAAGTGCAAAACTACATCTGGATGGACGATGTGTGGCTGAATGAAATCGGGTTTGCGCCGGCGGAAACGCTCACGCTCAAAAATCCCCCGTCGGCGACGTGCCGTCGGCTGCGGACGACACTCATGCCCAATCTGCTGGCGCTGGTTCGGCCGAACCGCTCCCATCGCGATGCCTTCCGCATTTTCGAAATCGGACGCGTGTTCTTCCCGGATGACCAAGGGGGATGCCGCGAACGGACTCATCTGGCGGGTATCAGTTTTCGGCAGGGGGCACGGGGCGACCTCGAGGAACACTACCGCAGCATTCGCGGGGCTCTGGAGGATTTGAGCGGCGGCCTGTCGGAAACTCCCTGGCGTTTCATCCCTGGTCGGGAATCTTCCCTCCCCTGGCAGGTGCCCGGTTACTGGTGTGAAATCCGGTCGGGAGAGATCACGCTGGGAAGCGTCGGTGTGCTGGACCCCGTCCTCGCGCGAACGGTGGCCCTGGAAGGTCAAGTCGTCTGGTTCGAGCTCGATCTGGACGCGGTGGTCGGTCCCGTCTATCCCACCGCGCGTT
>NZ_JACIYL010000068.1 GCF_014359955.1 Thermogutta sp.
CACGAGCACGTCGATTTTTCCGCGGGCATTGAGGATTTTCTCGACGACTTGCTGAATCCGGGCGACATCCCGGACGTCGGCTTGCTCGGCGTGAACCTTGGCCCCCTCAGCACCGAGTTCGTTCACCACCGCTGCCGCTGCCAACTGGTTGGACTGATACAAAAACCAGACTTCCGCACCCTCCCGCGCCAGTTGAAAAACGCAGGCTCGCCCAATTCCTCGGGATCCCCCGGTTACCAAGGCAACCTTATCTTCAAACCGATGCTTCATCTGTTGCGACCGTTCTCTGAAATGAGGGCATCGAATTTAATTCAAATCGTGCAACCGCTCGCGAAAAACGGCAGGTTCATCATCGTGGCATGCCCGGCCGTGAGCCTCACCCATTTTTGGCAAGATCACCGCAAGCACCACACCGAAGCCAGGTTGGACTCTGGAAGTCAGGTGCTTTTGAGCATGACCGACTGACCGCCCAACTGTGACCCCGCAGACGGATTCGTCTCTTTGGCGGGTGTGCCGTTGGATAGTTTGCCACCACCCAGCAGCAGCCCCAGGAGTTTCCGCATATCTCTTTTTACCGAATCATCCAAGCTTGCGCAGGTGGGATCGCGTTCAGCCAGGTTGTATCGCTCCATCACAAGACGCGCGCTGACGGTCGTTTTGCCATTGAGGATTCCCTCGGCCTGGACTTCGGTGAGCCGCCCATCGTCTCGAATGATTTCCGCCCTGACCTGGAGCACCTGGCCCGGCTCTACAAATTGGCCAAAACGGACACGTTTCGCCTCTTTCAGTACCACGATGCTGTGGGCAAAGTCTTCGGTTATTCGCACCAGCCATGCGGCGGCCTGAGTGAGGGCCTCCAGCATCAAAACGCCAGGCAAAACAGGAAAATTGGGAAAGTGGTCCGCAAGATACTCTTCGCAAAGCGAGAGCGCTTTTACTGCGGTAATTTCTTTGCCAGGCTTGACGTCGATAATCCGGTCAACCAGTGAAAACCGCATGGCAAAACGGTCCGTCTGTGTGACAATGGTGCGTTTCGTCGGAGAATCACCGGGGCCTCACTCGCACCGTTGCGCGGAACTGTAAAAACATTGAGTATACAGGCCAGCCCTATTTGTCACAACCGTTGTTTCTTGCCCGCATTGTTTGGCTGTACAGAACTTCACGGGAACCACTTAATCGAGGGGGTTGGTTCCACCACACAGGGTCAATTGCGGTGGATTCAAAGTCAGTCGGGCTTGAGTGCTCCGAGCTTGGATTGATTTTGCAGCAGCCACCCATCTCGGACGGACTTACCCCACGCGTGGAAGTCTATTGTCTACCAAAAATGTGATATCCGTTCGGCTGGTACAAGCTGCATATCCGATTCATCCCGCCAAATCCTCTAATCTAATTCAATCGCCCCGTCCGATACAGTCCTTGAGGGAAAGTAGCCGTCTTTCCACTTGGCGAGTTTGACTACTCCCTACTTCAGAGGAGTGACGCGATGAGGCTGAGCATTTTTTGCCTTTCGATCGTTTTGGCGTGCTCGCTGGGCCAGACTGTGGCATTGAGCGACACGTCGGATCGGCCTCTCGGACTGCTTGACCGAATCGAAAATTTCGGCGAAAAGCTTTTCTCTGGAATACGTCCGGCAAGAAAATCCCAGACCTCCGAGGCGCAAGCCGAGGCAGCGGAGCCGTCCTCTTCAAAACGGGCGGGTTCGGCTTTCGTTGACGAGGATGGTGCCCCGTTGACTCCCCGCCCCGATCCGCTTGTTAGTGGCAAGGCGTCCCCCGCCGCGGTCCCGGCGGATGCTCGTCCCACCAGTGGAGCGTCACCCACCGGGGCAGCGCTGCCAGCTCGATCGGGCGAGCCACATCTGGCTCAACCGGTCTTACAGGGGAATCCAAGGGATTCCAGCGGAAGTTCGGTGCCTCAATGGCCCACGCCGGCCGCTTCCACCAATGACACTCCTGCGCGCGCACCGCTCTACCAGCGGTTGATGGAGTACCGTCAATCCCCGTTTACCTCGGCCGGAACTGCGGCGACACCGCGGTCCGAATTGCCTCAGACTGCCGTCGCCGAGAATACGACCGGCCGCCAGCAGCCAGTTCGTTCCGCTCTACCGGAAGCGCCCGCGCCAGCAGGGACGAGCACAGCCAAGGCGGCCTCGCCGGATCAACCGAGCCAGCCACCGACGACATTTGCGGACCGGACAGGCAGACCTGATATGAACAGCCCGGCGATCGCTCGCGGTCGTGGGGAATTGGGCGGGGCGGTTACCTCGGAAAGCCGCGTCTGGCCGCAGACCGTGGCCGCGCGACCGGTGGAATCACCCTCAGTCCAATCGCAACGGCCGACGGGGGCGACGTCTCCGGTGGCACAGGCTCCGGAATCTGGGCAATCCTTGGTCCAAAACGGGTCGCGGGTGTCAGATACCTCCCGAGGCGTGACCCTCTCGCCCACCGTAAACATTGCGGGCACACCAAGCGGGCAGGCTTTGACGGTCGCTGGCACGCACTCTCCGACACCTGCCAAGCCACCGGTTTCCGTGCAGAACGGCAAAGATGTGGCGTCGGCAGCCCCAACACCTGCCCGGCCCACGGAACACCGGGTGTCTGGAACCGTTTCCGGCGTTCTGAGCGGTCCTGTTCTCGTTGTGAACGCGGTGGGGCCGAAAAGCATTACTTTGGGAAAACCCGGCAGTTACGAGATTCACCTGAAAAACCAGGGGGGAGCCGAGGCGAACGACGTCCGGGTAACCGTTGCGATTCCGCGATGGGCTGAAGTGGCCGGTTACGAAGCCTCGGCAGGGGATGCCGCAACAACACCCGATGCGAACGGCACCACCCTGGTTTGGACTCTGCCGACGGTGGGCGCAGGAAAGACGGAAAAGCTCTCTTTGGAGTTGATTCCGCGGGAAAGCCAAACAATTGATCTGGCCATTCAGTACACGTTCGCGCCGCCGCGGACGGAGACCAAAATCGAAGTGCGGGAGCCCAAGCTCCAGGTGGAAGTCGAAGGCCCGCACGAAGTCCTGTTCGGACGCTCCGAAGTCTATCGCCTGGTTGTCTCCAATGTCGGCACGGCCGACGCAGAAGACGTCACGGTTGCCATTCAACCGCTGAACAAGGCGCAGAAGGAACCCATCACACAGCTCCTGGGCAATCTCGCGCCGGGACAGACACGTCTCATCGAACTGGAACTGGTCGCGCGAGAAACCGGCAAGATGCTTTTGAGCATCGACGCCACGGCGGCGGGAAATATCACGGCGCACACGGATCACGAGATCGCCATCGTCAAGCCCGATTTGAGTGTGTCTCTCAGCGGTCCGAGTCTCCAGTTCGTGGGTCAAAACGACGAGTACGTTGTGACCGTGGAGAATCCCGGGACCGCGCCGGCGGAAAATGTACGGGTGCAGCTTCGTCATTCGAGTGCAGTCGAACCGGTTCGACGGGCTTTGCAAGGGGCCCGAATCGATGACCATCTCATTAGTTGGACAATCCCGACCCTTCCGCCCGGAGACAAGCAGAGTTTCCAGATACCCTGTCAGTTTCTGGCCGACGGTGAAGCACGCCTGATGGTGGAGGGGATGGCGGAAGGTGGACTGACGGCTCAATCGTCTTTGGTAACGGTTGTCCAGGCTGTGCCCAATCTGGTGCTTGATGTGGAGGGCCCGGGCCGTCCGCTCCCTGTTGGCCAGGAAGGGACGTACCGTATCGTGGTCGAGAACAAAGGAAGCAAGGCCGCGACCGACGTGTTTGTGGTCGGCTTTTTCTCGGAGGGGATCGAGCCTGTTGCGGCGGAGGGAACGCCCCACAAGATTCTGCCGGGTCAAGTGGTGTTTGACAAAATCGAGCAGATCGCTCCCGGCCAGAAACTTGTGCTGACCCTCCGGGCCCAGGCGCAACAGCCGGGGAACCACATTTTCCGGGCGGAGGTTCGCTGCCCCAGTTCGGCGACGCAACTGGCTTTTGAGACGACCACCCATTACTTCGACCCGGCGATTGCCACGCGGCCCCCTGCGTCGCAGTCTTCGCAGGTTCGCTGAGTTGCCGTGGCGGCGAAAGGTCCGGAGATTCAACAAAAAGTCGCCCACAAGGGGCGCGCTCCGACAAATCACCGGAGGCAGAATGACGTTAGCGTCGGCCCACGAACATGCCGACCAGGAAGCCGACGACGGCAGCACCAGCAGAAACACCTCCCACTAACAACGGATCAAAAGAGAAGTAGTTCACAAGATAGCCAAACACGCTGGCCGCCAGGAGAAACACGGCCAAGCAGAGCAATCCGATCACGACCACCATCCGACGCAACATGCGCCGGATGAGCGCGAGTTGTTCCGCGATGTCATGATTGCTCGCGGGATTGGTCACTGAACGGTCGCCGGTTTCTTGACTCGCCATGGCTTCGACCTTTTCTGTACGGCCAGCGTGTCTCAATCCTCTGATGGCCATCGTGTCTTTCTTTACGGCAACGTGATCAGCCGGAGACGGATATTGCGGTAGGCCACCGGCCCATGGTCTCCCTGGAGCATGAGCGGTCCAAGCGGTTTTTCATCGTTAAAGTGCGAAGCTCTGGTAGGACCGGTGACTTCCACATTTTCGTGGATGAGAACGCCGTTGTGGATGACTTTGACGAAGCGGGCATTTTCGATCTTTTTGCCCGACGCATCAAATCGGGGAGCGCGGAACACAACATCAAAGGTTTGCCACTCTCCCGGCTTTTTGGCAGCGTTGACACGCGGGGCATGCCCCTCATAGCCGCCCTGCGGTCCCCACCGCTGATAAATGCCGCCGCAGTCGCTGTAGGTGGGTTTTTTCACACCCCAACTGTCGAAGATCTGAATCTCGTACCGTCCCTGAAAATACACGCCCGAGTTCGATCCCTTGGGGACCATGAACTCAATGTGGGCGATGACGTCGCCATGTTCAATAACTGTGAAAAGGTCCACGGTTTTTCCGGAAGGACCGTTGTAGAGAACTCCCTGGCCTGGTTTCACCGCCAGTCGCTGGGGTTGCTGGGGATCCATGATGGCCTCGCCCACGATGGCCCATTCGCCGTGCGGCTCACGCCAGGCCGACAAATCCTCCATGCTAATGACGATCGTCTTCTCCCCGGTTGCCACTGGCGGTTGCGCTTCTTCCGAACGGCCGCCCGGCGGACTCAACAGGATTGCCAGAAAAGATCCGAGGAAAACGACCATCCTCGGTGGAGTAAACCGGCCGCGTCGTGTCGTCATGATGCACCTCCCGTTTGGTTTGCACAGAGTTGCCACTGCCGAACATTCGCCTATTTAAAAGCACGGCTTGGGGTGCGTCAACACGGCGTCACCGTGACCCATCTCCACTTTATGTGGAAACCTGTTAAGTGCCACGGGCGCAATGCGTTGGTACGGGCAATTCACGGCATTCCCTACCAGAGCCGTAGCCCGGGTGAAAATGGGGCCTCCAGTCTCTCCCATGGTTCGAATGCAACTGGGATGCTGGGTCGGCGTGGAGCCCGGGCCTGTGGCAGGGACGCCTTCCCCGATATTCTTCGAAAACGGAGCGGCCCGCTTGTCGTGCCCGCTGAAACTTCTGGCCAAAATCTATCGAAGTCTGCGTGGTTTTCAGCCGGTGAAGCGAAAGGGAGGATGGGTCTGCAGGTGGCCTTCTGGACAAACAGTTTGTTTTCACTCATAATCCCGTAACCTTGAGGTGGCAGCTCAAATGAGTGCCCGGGAATGCTGCGGTAAAGTGTTCGGAATCGGCTGAAAACAAAGGAGCGAGGAATGAGTGACGCCAACGCCACTGGCAGTCGCGAGAAGTGGTATCGGTTGCTGACAGGGTACCACTGGTTTGTCCTCATCGTGTGCACGGCCGGTTGGGCTTTTGACACCTTCGATCAGCAGCTTTTCAACCTGGCCAGGCAGCCGGCTATTCGTGATCTTCTGGGAACCGCGACACCCGATGTCGTCAACTTTTACGGGGGCTTGGCGACAGCCATTATGCTCGTCGGGTGGGCGACCGGTGGGATCGTCTTCGGCATCATGGGTGACAAGATCGGCCGGGCCAAAACGATGGTGCTCACTGTGGCCTGCTACTCGTTGTTCACTGGGCTCTCCGCGTTCAGTTTCGGATTGTGGGATTTTCTGCTGTATCGCTTTATTGCTGGCTTGGGGATTGGCGGTCAGTTTGGACTGGGGACGGCAATAGTTGCGGAAACTTTGCCGGATCGGGCGCGACCACACGCTCTTGGTTTTCTACAGGCTTTTTCGGCGCTGGGAAATATTTCCGCCGGAGTGGTCGGAATCGTGTTCTCACAGCTTTTGCTGGTGGGATATATCTCCGGCCAGACGTGGCGGTGGATGTTCGGGGTGGGGGTTCTCCCGGCCGTGCTCATCGTTTTTATCATGTTCTGGCTGAAAGAGCCGGAACGCTGGAAGCAGGCGGTGGCAGAAGGAAAGGCCGGAAAGCAGAAAGCCGGCTCTCTGGTGGAATTGTTTGGTGATCCTCGCTGGCGTGTTCGTGCGATCGTGGGGATCATCCTCGCGGCAGCCGGTGTCATCGGTCTCTGGGGCATCGGGGTCTTCGGTGTGGATCTGGTGCAGTCGATCTTTCGGGCCAACATCACGCAGGAATACCGAAAGCAGGAAGCCCATAAGCAGGATCAAGTGTTGGTGGCCCTTGTATTCCAGATGCCTGGGGCTGCGCAAAAGGTGGCCGACGCTGGGATTTCGCCCCGCGATCTGATCGGTGAAACTCCGGAGGATCATGACGCCCAGTATCTTTTGGCCGCCGCTTTAACGCTCGTTGCTCGAGGGGAACCGGCGACCATCGAGAACGCTTTGCGATTGCTTGATCAGCCGTGGACGGATGATGGTTCGGTGCTGGCGAAGCTCGACCGAAAGCGGCAACCTCAAACGGCGGCAGATCGGGAACGTCGTCGCCGCTTTGTGATGGAGGCTGATATTTCCGGTGCGTCACTGGACGATCATATCGCGCGGGTCCAGGAGCGGACCAAAAATATCGGTGGGTATGTACAGCGCTGGGGAAGCATTCAGCTCCTTTTATTCAATATCGGCGCGTTTTTCGGTATCTATGCGTTCAGTATGGTGACGGATAAGTTGGGTAGAAAGTGGACGTTCGCCATCTTTTTCCTGTTTGCGATGGTCGTCACAGCATTTGTCTTTCTAACCATGCGACGCTGGAGCGATGTCCTGTGGATGGCGCCCTTAATGGGGTTCGCGCAGCTTTCTGTGTTCGGAGGCTACGCGATCTACTTCCCCGAACTATTTCCCACAAGGCTGCGGAGTACCGGTACATCGATGTGTTACAACATCGGCCGCTACGTATCCGCATTCGGGCCGTTCCTGCAAGGCTATCTGAGCGGCGTCGTCTTCGCCAACTTTGCGGAACCGATGCGGGTGGCGGGAGCCACAATGTGTTTGTTCTTCCTTCTCGGAATTCTTGTACTTCCTTTCGCACCAGAAACCAAGGACCAGCCACTTCCAGAATGACGATCCGCGATAGAGAACTGACCATCGCGGAATGGCGGGTAATGGGCGTAAAAGGGCGAGGAATTACGCTGCCGGAAGGCCAATCCACCCGGGCAGGCGGTGGTCGAAGATCGACACACGGGCGAAATGTACAAGGCACGAGTGTCTTTTGGAAAGCTGATAAGAAGCGTTTATCGTTTGACGGAGAACGCGGTATGAAAAGCTACACAGAATATCTCACCTTCAATATTCCAAAGCGAATGGATTTCGTGAATATTACCCGGCAGGTGGAGGAGGCCGTCAAGAAAAGTGGTGTGCGAGAAGGGCTGTGCCTGGTCAATGCCATGCACATCACAGCCAGTGTCTTCATTAATGACGATGAACCCGGCCTCCACGAGGATTACAAGCGATGGTTGGAAAAACTGGCCCCGTATGATCCCTCGCCCCAAACGTATCATCACAACCGGACGGGCGAGGATAATGGAGATGCCCATCATAAGCGGCAGATCATGGGCAGGGAAGTTGTCGTAGCTATCACCAACGGCAAACTTGATTTTGGTCCGTGGGAACAAATCTTTTACGGCGAATTCGATGGGCGCCGGCCGAAACGCGTGCTGATTAAAATTATTGGCGAGTAAGCCCGACTAAGGTCATCGGGGACTAAATTTGCACCCTGCGATTTGCCATCAAAGAGATGCCGACACCGACTGTCACGCGGAGTCGGTTTTATCGGCTATCATCGCGAAAGCTGAAGAAAACAGCCTCGGCCATGGGGAACTGGAATTCGAAGCGGTCGCCGTCACCGAGGTTGGCACCGCTCCGTTCGTCGCGCACGTCGCGGACGGTCCGGTTCAGTTTGACAACAATAGGAATCGTTCGTGTCTTGAGCGAGGTTGCGCCGGTCTCTCCGAACATGGACCCGGTAACCGGGGCATTTTGGACCACGAACACGAAGACCCGACCGCGATTTTTCCAGTAGCAGGTTTCGATGTTGGCAGGCCGCCGGCCTTCGCTTGTCACCTGGATCCACGGGCGAACGCCCGCTTCGAAAATGAGCGTCACGAAAGGCAAGCGAGACCTGTCATCGGCGGTTCCTTCTTCCCGGTACTGGAGGTAGCGTTGGGGGGATAGATTCAGGTAAACCGCCGTGCCTTTTCCGACCTTTCTGACAGTCAAGATGGGGAGCCGCTTTTCCGCAACGGCGTAACCATTGTGAAGTTGGCAGGGAATAGTGGCGAAAAGTTCCCGGTAGGATTTGTAGTTGTAGGCCGCATCCTGGTCGGTCTCCACCCAAAGTCTGTCCCCGAAGAAATCTTGCGCCCGCTCCGTTCCGTCATGCGTAACACCAAAGAGGTCGTCGAGCGCTCCTCGCGCTCGTGCTTTTCCGTGCTGGTCGAACAACCCGCAACAAAAGTCGGCGATAACCGTTCCGCCTCGCAGGCAGAATTCACGGATTCGCTGAGCCTCGGCATCGGAGAGGGCATAACAGGCCGGAAGTATGAGCACTCGATATTCCTTAGGAATGCCATGAAGAACCGCCGTGTCATAGGAGATAAAGGAGTATTGCAGCCCACTATCTGTGAGAATATATTCCCAGGCCTTACGGGTTAAATGGGATGTGCCCAATCGATGGTCATTGCCCCGATTGACCCACGTGCGGCCGTGTGCCTCGCTGTCCAGGCACCATGATACCTGGATAGAAGGATGGGAGTAATATATGGCGATCCCGTCATGGATCCACCGGGCACCCACGAGTTTAGGCCCCTGAACCTGGCCCAGTTCTTTCAGAGTAAAACGATATTCGTAGAGCCAGGGGCGCGGCTTGGTGCCGTCGAACCAACCTTCCACCCAGCCGATCATGCCCCGATTCCCGTGCGCAAAGTAATACCAACTTTGCCACACATCGTTGGCCGTTCCTCGCTGATCAGAATGAAAATGTGTTGTAACTTGCGGAATGCAATTCTGCGGATTAAACGAGCGAATGATGGCCTGCGAGGAGCCCAGATCGTAGGCTTCGATAAATTGGATCTTCTTCATCAATTTCGCATAATCGTATCCGCCCCACATATTCGGCGACTGGCCGCCCACGAAGCCACACGGCGTTTCTGGATCGGTTTCATTGGCGACTTCGACCAGCCGTCCGAGAAAATTCGCCCAGACTGAATCGTTGTACGTGATGCGGTCCAAAAGGGGCGATAGATCGATGTCTTTGAGCTGGCCTTTTAACTGGGGCAGGATGGCATCGGGTGTGACAAATTGGGCTTGGGGGCCTTTTCCCCCGTAATAATAGTCGAGCCACCGCTGATAGTCCTGGTCGTCAGCGAGAACACGCCAGGGGAGGGGCACGACGAAAATGCCCCAGGAGATCTCATCGTCCAGAGCGTAGGCCACCCGCACAGGACTTTGCCGAAGTCGTGCGACTCGCTCCCGCACAAGAGCGGAGAGCTTCGCCAGAAGAGCCTCGTCGAGGGGTTTCAGCCCCTCTCGGTCCTGACGGATGGCCCGTGGATCACGTTGAAAGGCCTGAAACCGTGATCGCTGGTTGGCATCACGCAGATAAAGGTATCCCTTACCGGCGGTGTGGTCATTGTAAAAACGCAGATGCCACTTTTCGAGCCACGCAAACGGACCATCGCCGTGGTCAGTGAAGCCCCCATTGATGCCGAAATCGCGACAGAACTGCCCTCCTTCGTCACCTGTCCCAATCGTCCACTGGTACCGCCACGGCATATACAACCAGGTGTCCCACCGGGCGGTGAGCATTTTCGGGTCATGTTTCACCGGCTGAAACTCGGGAGCTGTTGCGATATAGCGGTAATAGGGATCATCGAGAGGTTCATCACCTGCTGCGAGGGAACTTATAAACAAAGAAGAAATCGCAGTTATACAGTACAAGACAACATTGAATCTACGGCAGGTCATTGGACTTCCTCAATGATCTCGGG
>NZ_JACIYL010000680.1 GCF_014359955.1 Thermogutta sp.
CTTCTGCCGACCTGTCAGGACGGGTGACGCTCATCAATTTCTGGGGGACCTGGTGCCCGCCATGCCGCCAGGAATTTCCTCACATGAAAGCCCTTTTCGAGGAATTCAGGAACCAGCCGCGTTTTCTCTTTCTTTCTGTCTCCTGTGGGGGCGGTCCGCAGGAAAACATGGAGGAACTCCGCCGCAGCACCTCTGCCTTCCTGGATTCGTCCTCGGCGGAATTCCCGACCTACGCCGACCCCAATTTCCGCACACGGAGTGAGCTCGACCGGATCGCGGGTTTTCAGGGATACCCGACGACCATTCTCGTGGACGGCAACCGAACGATCCGGGCGATGTGGGTGGGCTACTGGCCTGGCATCGAAAAAGAAATCGAGCGCACGATCAGAAAACTCCTCGCCGAATCACAAAACTCTCCCGGCGAGGACGCCAACCCGTAGTGACCCAAATTTTTTGCGATCGGCCAGTTCAATTCAGACGCCACCTTTCCCACAGCGCCGCCGAGGATAGACCTTGGCCATCCGTCCCTGCCCCGTAGTACACCCCTCCCTTTCCCCGGAGCCGATCGCCAGCCGGAAACGCTGCCGGTTGATCAGGTGGTGTAGGGATTGAACGGAATCAACGACTCGAACTTGCTGAGCGGGGCGCGCTCCAGACAGGCGCGAATGATCCGTCGGCCGAGGGGATCCAGGCCCGGCATGGAAACCAATTCTTCCAGATTCCTGTGGAAGAACTGGTAAAGGATTTCCGCGCCTCGATCGTAGGTCTCCGGTCCTACTTCGGGCTGGGAATCCACTTCCAGGAACCAACTGGGAATCTGAGTGCCCTCGATCTGCATAAAAGAGAGAGCATATCCCAGCAGCGGACACCGAGCCGGTTTGAGCTGTTCAGGCCGGAATCGGGCACCACCGCGTCGGGCGAGGTATTCCCGCATGAGCCACTCCGGCATAAAGCCGACTTCCCAGCATCCGATGTGCTGATTGGGCACGAGGACGAAACGCGTATCGGGTGTCTCCAGAATCTGCCTGAGCAGCAGGTTGGCCTGATCAACTTTACACCCCGTCGCAAAAGGCCAGTATGATCCCACACCTTCGCTCTGGAGTGAGTCACTGTCCACGATACTCGGATTGGAATGTCCTCGGGGGGCCACCAATCGCCACAGCCAGGCCAGGGCCGGCGGCAGGACGTGCATCATCCCGAGGATACCGTAGCTGGGATTCTGTCGCGTGCAGGGCGGCGTGCGGACTCCAAAACTCCGCACATCCACGGCAACCGGCTCGTTGATCACGTTCGGCACCAGTCGCCGCGGGAGAATCACGCGCGGGTTCGGACACGGCTTGCCCGGCGCATCTTCGATGTGTTCCCAAATCAGACACGTGGCCCGGGGAACCGCGTGAATATTCAGAAAAACGATGGGCTCCTTCGCCATCGTGCAAATGCGTTCAAGATAGGGATCCGTGCCATATTCCTTGATGTGGTCCACCCGCACGAACCACGCCGTTTCCGCATCAGAGACCACCAGTTTTTTGCCTTTTGAATTTTGAAAGCCTGGATGGCACAGGGCCATGTCATCGGTGACGGGAAACAAAGTGCAGCCCTGAAACAGGGAAATATAGCGTTTTTGGCCGGTGATGATATTTCTTCCCAGCAGAAGCCGGCCGTCGGGCTCCCGATGCGGATATTCGAGCATTTCGCTCTTTCCACCGCCGCTGGCCCCCTCATGCATAATGGTCATGATGTTGTCGTAAGGCGTCATGACCTGAACGGTGGAACCATGCAGCGTCACCCAACCCTGCTCCTCTCCCAGGGAAAGGAGCACACCGTAAACACCCTTTTTGGCGCTGGGGCCTGGATAGAGGTTGAGTGAGAAAACTTCATAAACCGGAGGGCCACGGTGGTGAATGACCACCTGTTTGCCGTCGCAGAGGGTGTGTCGGAATGGGGGCGCGACAAAGACCACGGCCTCGGGAGAGAATTCCTCCGGTAATTCCACCGCCGGGATCATCTCCTGCAGGAGGGCCAGGGCACCCGCAAAGAAACTGGCGTTGAGGGGGGCAACAAGAGCCGCCTGAAATCCCCACCGCTTTCCGCCCGCATAAAACGGCAGGATGATCAACTCCTGTTCGGCAAGCCAGTCCAGAATCTCTTGTCGAACCTGCTCAAACGGAACCGAAAAACGCTCATGAAATCGGGGCTTGTCGGTGGGACGATCGTCGGCCACCACCATGCAGTCCGGGTCGCGCCGCCGCATGTAGGGCTCTGTGTAGTTGACCGCAATGCCATTCCGGCACCGGACCACGGTCGCCTCTTTGACCGGTCCCTTGCCAGGCACGTCATAAACGACTTCAAAGTAGTCACTCTCTGGACCTCCCACTGCCAGGTCGAAAAGCTCTTCCGGCTTTTCGGGAATAATCACCCGCCGCGCCGTTTGCAGGAC
>NZ_JACIYL010000681.1 GCF_014359955.1 Thermogutta sp.
GGGACGATGTTGCGGGGGTTCATTCGCAAGTCATTCAGGCTATGTCCGTGGCGCATCATCCAGCCAGGCCGTCACGGATGACCTATCCCCACTTTTCCCCCGCCGATGGAGGGGCAAACGTCCACGCGGGTGCGAGTCGGCGCGGATTTGCATCGGAGGGAGCTGATGGTGGGGCCATTCATGAATGGCCCCTACTAATGAGCTTCAGGAAGCGCGATGCACGAATTGCCCCTCCATTCGTGGTCCAGAAAGCCCCTCCGAAAGGGATATTCTCGTACTCCTGGCGTTGGCGCGGCGGTAAGGGGCCTTTATTATGAAAGTTTCCGGAATTGGGAAAAAGCCTAGCGATGGGTCGTTTTTGGCACGAAGGGTGTGGAATCGATGCGGACGAGACCACGGACGAAGTTTTACCACCTTTTGCACAATCGGCGTTGTCCAAAATGTGGTGCCAAGCTCAATACGCAACGGACCCGGTGCAAACGGTGCGCCCAGGTGGTCCCCCGACCGAAAAAGCCCAAGTGATCTGCCAACCGGCCGTCCAGCGTGGTTGTCAGGCCGCCGAATAGACGTGATACTGAGTGGGCGACGGTGCGCATCCTGCGTCGGAATTGTCAGGTCGCGCTGGGTGGTCAATCAGGCAATTCGGCAGGCGGCTGACGCCCGCCGGGGACTGTTTAAAGACCTGGGGCAATGCGGAATTCCATTCTCCATCTGGCTGATCTCCATCTGGGCGCTGCGCCGCAGCCCAATCTCGATGAACGCGATCGTTCACACCTCGTAGCGGCTCGGCATCAGGTGTTGGATCGTCTGGCAGCCTGGATTGCCCGCCAGGACTGTCCGGTGGGGTTGGTGCTCATTGCCGGTGATCTGTTCGATGAATATGCTCCTCCCCCCGAACTGGTCGCGAGCACCCGGGCTGCTCTGGGAAAAATCGCTCAGGTGGTCCCGGTGATCACTGTCCCGGGCAACCACGACGAATTCAGTTATGCCCAGTGTGTGTACCGTCAGCCGGGCTGGCCGGGCGTCCTCGTTGATGCCCCACAACCGCACGTGGTCTGGCAGGGCGACCTAGCAGGACGCCGATGCGCTGTTGTTTCGGCGGCCTATCAGGCCGGGAAAGTTCCCCCCGGACACAAGCTGACACTGCCGTCGCGAAAAGATATTTTCCCCACGAATGCCAGCGAGGGTCTTCTGATTGGCCTGTTCCACGCGACGGTGGCCGATTACTTCCCACCCCACGTGGTTCAAAATGAACGCTGTTTCTGGATTTCGCACCGCGAGGCAGCGGACCTCGGCTACGATTACCTGGCTGTAGGACATATCCACCGCCGGCAAGAGTGGTTGGCGGGACGATGCCTGGCACACTATCCCGGACCACCCGTGGGGCCACGCCTTTCCGATCCGGGAAGTGGTTGCTTTTCCCTTGCGAGATGGGATCGCAGTCAGCCCCGCATTGAATCTTTGACGGACGCCAGTCTTTTGGGCTGTGCCTGGAAAATTCTGGAAATCGACGTACGCCCGGACGAAACTGTCGAGCAACTCGGGGAGCGTATCGTCGGCCAGTTTGGGGACGGCCTCTCGCAAAACGCCGTCCCATGGATTCACGGTGTTCGACTTACAGGTCACACGCTGTGTCCTGATCTGGTGGAGCAGCTCAAAGCCTTCTTATGCGAGAAGGCCCTCCCCTGTGTGGTCATGGCCGACGGGCTGGAAGAACTTGTACCTCCGGATATCGAAGCTCTGGCCGGGGAAGAGAGCCTTGTGGGGTACTTCGTGCGACAATGGCAGGACTGGAAACAGGCCCAGCACGTTCCTCCCGCGGAGAGTACCGCGGTCCTTTATGAGGGGCTTCTGGCCCTAGGATGGCGACGGACGGAGGGCCGATTGAACTCATGACGCGGATTGTCTTGACGGCGCTGGAAGTGGCGAATTGCGGTCCCTGGCAAGGGCAACATCGTTTCGAGTTCCCGGGCCGGGGCCTTTCTGTGTACTGTGCCCCGAATGAAACAGGCAAGACCACGCTGCTTCGCCTCGTGGCGGCGATTTTGTGGGGGTACGATCCACCCGACCGGAACTGGCATGCGGCCGAGGGCCCCTATCAGGCGGCTTTGGAGTACGCGCGGATCCCGATCAACGAAGATGGAGATGCGGTTTCCGGCACCTGTTACGGTGAGTTTCGCGTGGAGCGCGATTTCCACAACCACCGCGTGGAACTTCAAACCAGGGCAGAAGAAGGCTGGAAGGCCATCCACTTGTCTCGTCACCGGCGGCGGGGACGAACCGCTGACGCCGAACAGTGGACGTCGCTCATCCAGAAGTACTTTGCCCCCATTTCCGCCGAGGCGTTCGTCCGGCTCGCGATGCTGAGTCCTCCGTTTGATCCGCAGTCGGACGATCAGGGAGGCATCATTCAATCGTTGATTGCGGGTGCG
>NZ_JACIYL010000682.1 GCF_014359955.1 Thermogutta sp.
GAAATAGAAGTAACTCTCGTCCGGTATGCCCGTCATGAGCGGGTTGGGGCATTCCTGCCGCACCTGATTCCAGCCCATGTGTGGGACACTCCATCCGTGCGGCAATTCGAAGCGGACAACCTCGCCTCGCAGCAGTCGAAAACCCGGGATTGGACCATTCTCGTAGCTTTTTTCGAAGAGTAGCTGGAGTCCCAGGCAGATCCCCAGGAAGGGGCGACCAGATTCGATGAAGCGGAGGATGGGTTTGACGAGTTCCCGCCGTTTCAACTCGGCCATGGCATCGCCGAAGGCCCCCACCCCGGGGAGCACAAGCCGCTCGGCGTTGGCCACCCGCCCTGGATCATCAGTGACCTCTGCGCGGAGTCCGAGTTTCTCGAACGCCTTTTGGACGCTCCGCAAATTACCCATGCCATAATCGACGATCGTGACACTACCGGATTCGGATTGGGATGTCGTCATAAAACCCCACCAGTTTTAGAAAGCCCGTCCAAAAGAGCCTCACAGGTCGGTTGATTCCAGGTGCGCGATCATTTCCAAAAACCGTCTCATGGAAGGACACCGCTTCTCTTTATCAGGTTCAATGCAGGCATGGATGGCGGCCGCCAGATCGGGATGAATCTGCGGCCGATAGCGTCGAATATCCGCGGGCGGCTTGTCATGGGCCATGGCCGCCATACCGGTTGTCCCGCGCTCCCATGGAAGCTCAAAAGTGAGCAACTCGTACATGCTCACGCCGAACGAGAAGATATCCAGGCGTTGATCGGTGGGGTAGCGCCGGACTAACTCAGGGGCCATGTAGTTAGGCGTTCCGCTGCGGTTGCCCGGCGCCATAAACGGCGGTGTGGCCGGTACACTCAAGCCGAAGTCGGTCAGCTTGAGGACGCTGAAGTCCCGATTGAACATAAGGTTACGGGGACAGATATCGCGATGAATGAAGCCGGCTTCGTGGACGACAGCCACTGCCTCGGCCACCTGCCGGATATATGGTAAGAGAGGCCGCTGGAACAAAAACGGGCTTTTCGCCACGAGATGGCTGTTCAAACCGCCGCCCTCGAGATACTCCATCACGAGATAGGGTTCGTCCTTTGTGGTCCACCCATATTCATAGGTCATCACAATGTAGGGATGGACAAAGAGTGTGGCGATTTCCCCTTCGCAGGGCTTATTCAGGCCTTTGAAGCGGGCTTCGTACGCGGCCGTTTTTTGGGGATCGCAGATTTTCAGGCCAACGATTTCGCCCCGTTCGCGATCCATCGCCACGTAGAACTTGGACATTGTTCCCGCCACGCCCTCCCGAAGGATTTTGAATCGGGCGGCAATATCGACCTTCTTCCGGGGCTTGACGCCTTTGGAAGAGCGTCCGAATAACGATTGAAGGAGCTTGAGCACCATGTTTGGTCCGTCACTGATCTCCCGAGAAGCCCCCTCGCGAACTGCTGGCCCCAATCACCCTTATGGCTAGTTTAAATGCCACCCGGCACTCGGGCAAGAAAGCTCCGGAGTGAGTCATGCCCCCTTTTCTCCTGCTGGATAGGGTCGCGGACCTCGACAACGCCTTGATCGGGAGAGAGATTCAGTCCGATGGCACCCACTTTCGGAGGGACGTGCTTGTCACGTCCGGATTGCAACGTTGCGATCATCATCTTTGACCGACCGGATTCTAACTTTTCGGTTCAGTCACCGGTTGGACCGGTAGGGGCAATTCATGAATTGCCCCTACCGGCCGGTATCGCGGTCGACGGCGCGACGGGGCTCATAGCAGTTGACTGAATTAACCACCATTCAAACAGCGGACCTGACAGGCCCGTGCTGCCAGGAGATGCGCGGAAGGGCGCGCTCGTCCTGCCCGTTGACACTTTCGATCTCGGGTTGAGATCAGTCGGCATTCTGTGGTGTCGCCGTGATTGTCGCCGACCATTCTGCGATGACATCTCCGGCGTGAACCTCGCGCGGTCCCGAGATGTGGTTGAGAATGAGCCGGTCGGTGGCACGGCCTCGCTCAGGCTGAGTGGCGCCAGCGTAGAGCACATCCCTCGGTGGTGCAAGTTTGATTGCGATCACGTGATCAATTTCCACGTGATCAGTCCAGGGCGCTGTCCAGCGGAGCCCGGAGTGGGCGGGGATGGTCCTGGATGTGCCAGCGAGCCGGATTTCCCGTCTTGCCTGTTCGAAAATCCAGTGCTGATCGTTCAAGACGCCGATCAATCCTGTGGCGACTTCCTGGATCGTGCAGTCCCGCTGGACGACGAGTTTTTCGCGGATTCGCGCCCGGCCTGAAATGTCCCCGGTCAGGGCCCATTCGGCAAGAATAGCGTCGCCATGGCTGAGGTGAATGATTCCCTCGAACGATTCGTCTTTTTCGGAAAACTCCGCGCGAAGAAGCTTCACGGGTAGCGCTCGCGTGCTGCCCGACAGCCTTATTGATCCCACCA
>NZ_JACIYL010000683.1 GCF_014359955.1 Thermogutta sp.
ACCCCCTGATAGCGGGGATCGTCGATGAGATTATGCCGTTCTTCCGGATCATTGAGCAAATCGTAGAGCTCCGCTTTGTGTTTGTCAGGGCTTCCATCACCGGTGGGATAATGCATGTATTTCCAGCGTTCCGTGCGAACGCCGCGGATATTCGGCGTGTAGGGAAACTGCTTTTCGTAGTTGTATTCGTAGTACCAGCTCTTTCGCCAACCTTCGGTCTTTCCCTCCAAAAGGGGCCGCCATGAACGGCCATGAGTTTTCGGCAGAGGCGGTGCTCCACACAGGTCGAGAAGACTGGGGGCTGTGTCGATGTTCAAGACCATCTGTTTGATCACCGTCCCCGGCTTGATGATAGGTGGATAACGCACCAGCAAAGGCACGCGGATACTTGGCTCATGCATGGTCCGTTTGTCCATCATGCCGTATTCGCCCAGCAAAAATCCGTTGTCCGACGTGAACACAACAATCGTCCTGTCGAGCTGGCCGGTCTCCTCCAACGTTTTAAGAATCTCACCGAGGCTGTCATCCACGGATTTGATGGTGGCGAAATAAGCTCGCACCATTCGGGCAAAATCGGCCTCGGCTTCCGGACGCGTATCCGGGAATTTCTCACGGAAGCCAAAGAGCGGGCCGTAAATACCGTGCCAGGTAACCAGCCGTTCCTTGACCCAGTCGGGTTTGCCCTCGAGCGCGAAAGCGCTGGCCGGATAATGGATCTCAATATTGTCAAAAATATGCTCGTATTTCGGCTCCGGTGTAAAGGGTGTATGGGGTGCCTTGTGACCAATCATGAGGAGAAACGGCTTTTCGTGCGGACGGCGAAGCCAGTTGACAGCGAGTTCTGTAATCCGGTGGGTGTAATACCCCTTCAACATCACCCGCTGTCCATTGATGTTAAATTCATTATCGAAATATTTGCCCTGGCCTTTATGACTGGCCCAGTAATCGAATCCCGGCCGCGGAGCATCGTTGTCCTCGCCCATATGCCACTTGCCGATATACGCCGTCTCGTAGCCGGCCGACTGGAGTTGCTTCGGGAGGCTGGGCAAATCGTCGGGAAACTCGGTGAAATTGTTGATCACTCCGTGAGTGTGGGCATACAGGCCAGAAATCGTTGAGGCTCGACTGGGTGAACACAGCGACGTGGTCACGAAAGCATTCACAAAATTCGCCCCCTCAGAGGCCAGTCGGTCCATGTTAGGAGTTTTCAGAAACGGATGCCCTGCGCAGCTCATGGCATCGTAGCGCTGGTCATCTGTCACGATGTAAACAACGTTGGGAGAAGCGACCGGATCTGCTGCAGAAATAGTACAGCCAATCAAAAGCACAAATGCCGGGGTAATCATGGTGGTTCCCTCAATCTCTGTGAAGAGCAAGACTGCTCCCGCTTAAACCGGCGTTCATTATAACGGCCTCACAGCGAGAGTGCCACCAAGCTGAAGTTCGGCTCCTGTTCAAGGTACGGGCAATTCATGAATTGCCGCTACAAACCGGTAGGTGTTAAGAATCTCTCAAAACTCGCGACAAAAAGTGGGGTGGGGCAAGCTTAAATGGGAGGATGCAGCAGCGGGCATCGCACGAGACGTCAACGAGCCCTACGGCGCCCCCGTGGTTTCACTCTGAGCGGCTGGCGTGGCCTGATTCCTGACAGGCCAGGCCTTTTCTCCCACAATGCCTGATATTTGTGCGGCGGCCTGCCAGGCGTCCCCGAGGCTCGCAAGGTAATCCAATCTTGTTTCTATTTCCGACCGCTGGGCTTCCAGGACCCGCAGGTATTCCATAACGCCCCCCGTGTATCCCTGCATCGACAGTTGCACGGCCTCTCGAACCCGGGGCAGAATGTCTTGCTCGTATCGCTGGACTCTCTTGCGGGCAGCAGCGTATTCCCGAAAAGCCGTGGCCAGTTGGTCACGGAGATCCTCCTTCACCTGTCGTACACGCTCCAGGGCCTGGCTTACCTGCGCATCGGCCGCCAGGATGTTGCCCTGATTGCGATCCCACAGCGGCAGGGGCACACTCACGCCCAGTGTCCAGTCGTCCCCGCGAGTTTCATTCTGCCGAGTATACCCTGCTCCCACCGTGACGTTGGGCCACTTTTCTTTGCGCATTCGCTCACTCAGATAGCGTGCCCGTTGTACTTCCCACTGGGCGGCTGAAACGTCGGGATGAGAGGCGAGAACCTGCTGGAGGAGTGCGTCCCAATCGTATTCCGGCAAAGGAAGCGAAAACACATCCTCAAACGAAACATCTCCGGGTATTCGGGAGCCAATGGCGGCCGCGAGCTTTTCTCTTTGAAAAGGAATCTGTCGCTCGGCGGCTTCCTGCTGGGCACGCAACCGCTCCACCTGAAGCTCAAATTGAACAACCTCCAAGCGTGTCCCCTGTCGCGATTCTAACAGCGCCCTGCTCTGCTTCAGGGATGCTTCTGCGAC
>NZ_JACIYL010000684.1 GCF_014359955.1 Thermogutta sp.
CAGGCTCCGTCCGTGCCAGCCTCCCAGAACCCAGCCCACCACGATTACCAGCAGAAGCAATTTCAAGCCTCGCATGTGCTTACCTCCCAAATCCTCACAGTATTCACACTCTTTCGCCAAGGTTTCACCGCATTCCTTGCCACGTCCGTTTCCTCGCCGGAACTTCACAGGTCCCGGTACCAGAAACACAGGTACGACAATCCAAAAAACACCACCACCGGCAGCGTGTAGCTGAGGGCCACCCACCCCGGGCGGATGTCCTTGTACTCCAGGTCGTGCTGGAAAAACTCGGGACGGCGCTCCGGCCGTTGCGGTCGTCCCGAAAAGACGCGTAGAAATTCATCTGCCTGTTGTTGTAGGATGGCGACATCCAGGGGATTCACCTGATCCGACGAGGCGGGGGTGCTCCAGCTCTTTCTGAAGACGGTGGGCAGCGCCTGGTTGAGGCTGATGGGAGAAAGCTCCGCCAGCCGAAACGTCGTCAGCACCCCGTTGATCGGATACCACACGAAGAGCACGACCAGAAGGGCCAGCCAGGCATTGCGAAGCAGCACGCCCATCAAAAAGCCCAGGCTCAAGATCCCCAGCAGCACCAGGACGACCGTCCCCAGCCCGACGATTGCCCCGTAAGTCGTGACAGGGTCAGCCTTCACCGGCCGATCAGCCAAACCTGTGATCAATGCGGCGGGGATCACCGCCACAATAAACACGAGGAGCACCGCAATCGCGCGGGCCAGCCACGCCGCGCCGAGATATTCCAGCCGGGTGATCGGGCGACTCAAAATGCCGTCGGCAGCCGCTTCCAACTGCCCTGAACTGACTGCACTGGTGCCCAGAATGATGACCACCACAAACCAGGGGAACACAAGAAAGGGAAAAACGAGCGAGGCGAGCATCACCGGCTGAGTCAGAAACGACCAGCCCGTCAGGACGGTCAAAAAGCTGAGCACAATCGCCGCTGCCAACCACAGGCGCACCAGCCAACTCCGAAAGAGCGTCCGGAGTTCAAGCCTGACCAGTGCTTGGGTGGGAAGCAGCAGGTCGCGGAGCATCTTGAAACCGCGTAAATCCATGGAGTTCATCCTCCTGGAGAAGCTGCAAGTAAGCGTCTTCGGTGGCCCCCAATCCTGTTTGCACGCCGTGCAGGACGACGCCCGCCTGATCGACCCGGCGGAGCACCTCGGCGAGGGCCTCGGCCCGGCTGACTTCGCCATTCACGGCGATGCGTACCCGCCGCGGATCCAGCCACTGCGCAGAAACCACCGGCAGTGCAGCGAGCATCCCTGCCAGTTGCCGCAGGTTTTCTTCCGTACCTTCCAGATCCAGAAAGAAGCTGTCCCCCCGCAGCCGCCGCTTCATCTCCGCGATCGGGCCGCAGAAAATCATTCTCCCCTCATGCATGACCCCCACATGGGTGCACACCTGGTCAATGTCTGCCAGGATGTGCGTCGCCACGAGGATCGTTCTTTCCCGTCCCAGCTCCCGAATCAGATCGAGGGCGAATCGCCGGGCGGCCGGGTCAAGGCCCGCCGTTGGCTCGTCCCACAAGAGCAAGAGCGGGTCCCCCACGAGCGAAGCAGCAATCCCCAGGCGCGTCGTCTCGCCGGTGGAAAGGGTGGCGATCCGCTGGTCCGCGACCCCCAGCAGTCCCACTGCCCGCAGTAAAGAGGCAATCCGCGGTCGTCGCACATCTGCCGGCATGCGATACAACTGCCCGACAAGGTCGAGGTACTCGAATGGTTTAAGGTGCCCAGGGAACCGGGGATTGGTGGGGAGATAACCCACCAAGCGACGGACCGTCACGGACTGGGGCCCGCACGCATGGCCGAAAATCCATGCCCGCCCGGCTGTGGGACGCTGGAGTCCCAAAAGCAGCCGCAGGGTGGTCGTTTTTCCGGCCCCGTTCGGTCCCAGGAAGCCGAAAATAACCTTCCTGGGGACGCGAAAACTCAGGTCGTTGACGGCGATCACCTCGCCGCCGTAAACCTTCGTCAGATGTTCAGTTTCGATTGCCCAGGTCTCGTCTGCCACACCGGTTGCCTCCCCATAGGGCCATTTCATTGCGATTACCTCGCCACCTGCCAATCAATACACCCCTCAATGAGTATTCGTTACAGACCGCAAAATCTTGGCCGGAAGCTTGGGCCCTATTTTCCCCCAGGCTACCCCGGGTGGTCGCCCAGATGACCTGCCCCGGGGATTCTTTTCGCCGTCTCTTCCCCCTGTCTGGCGGCTTTGCGTCGCGGGCTCAGCAGAGAACCGACGCCGCAAAGGTTCTCCGGCCCATTATGTTTGCCCCACTGTTAAAGGGGTCAATTTTTTCTCCTGGAACTCTGTAACTCTTTTGCCACCGTCGGCCTGGGGAAGTGTTCGTAAACGGGCCTTGGATTATTGGACACCCTCCAGCGCTGCGGTCATAATAAAGGCGAG
>NZ_JACIYL010000685.1 GCF_014359955.1 Thermogutta sp.
ATGGCTCAACTGCAAGGAGAAAACGACGTTGCAGCACGGTACCATCGCATCCGTTTGTCCGGCCAGACCAAACAAGACACGATGCTTTTCAATGGGCAGTATTACATACAAATCCCCGATCCCACACCGCATGAAGACTACGGCCAGGGTTGCGCCATTGATCAGGTCTTGGGTCAGTGGTGGGCCCATCAATTGTATCTGGGCTGGGTGTATCCCCCTGACCATGTGCGGACCGCCCTCGCCAGCTTATTCCGCTACAATTTTCGTGGGTTCATGAAAGGATTGCCGCAGAAACCGAGAAAATTTGTGGCCGACGAAGACGCCGGGATGCAGATGTTCACATGGCCCCCGGGGACTCACCCTCCAGCAATGGTTATCCGCTATGCAAGCGAAGTGATGACCGGTTTTGAATACGCAGCCGCGGCAGCCATGATTCAGTCCGGTTTACCACGCGAAGGATTCACCGTCGTGCGAGCGATCGCCCTCCGCTATGATGGCCGAAAAAGAACTGGATTGACGCCGGGGAATTTCACAAGTTGGGGCTATTCAGGCAATCCGTTTGGCGACGACGAATGCGGCAAGTTTTACGCCCGGGCAATGAGTTCCTGGTCGTTGCTCCTGGCGTGCCAGGGGTTCATCTATGATGGTCCCGCTCAGACCATCGGATTCTGCCCCGTCTGGAAACCGGATGACCATGTCTCGTTTTTCACGGCAGCCGAAGGTTGGGGGATTTTCTACCAAAAACGGGAACCCGGTCGGCAAGTAGGCACCATCGACCTGCGCTGGGGCCAACTGCCGTTGGCAAAGTTCATCACAAAACTCCCGGAGAACGCTCTCCCCAAGCGTGTCGAGTGTCAGAAAGGCGACGAGACAATTCCCGTGCAGTTGGAATCTGAAAACGGACGGGTGGTTTGCTGCCTTACCCAACCGATAGTCCTTCATGCCGGAGAAAAAGTAAGTTTTGTCCTAACCTATTAGAAACGGTTTCACACTTCGGAATGCCGGGAGAAAACGAGAGATGGATTCGCTGCTCACGCGGACGGCTTTGCGTCGTGGTACGGAAAACCCCGGCGGAACCAAGCACGTCAGATTCTCAGTCGCCGTGACGGGGATCCTGCTGTTTGCCTTTTCCGCTGGCCTCGTCGCTGGAGAATCGCCGCAAGGTCGAAATGCCGTCTCTCAAAAGACCATCGTTCTGGAGGTGCTCCGCGAGCCGAGATTCGGTCAAAATCTCCTCAACGAAACAGCCTGGCGGGGCTACGGCGAGGGCTTCGTCAAAAAAGACAACACGTTTGTCTGTGATAATGGCTCTGATCCGACGGCAGTTCGCGGAGCTGTACAAACAGTCGAGCTCAACCAGACGGTACCCACACCGCTGCTGGCCGTTGCGGAGAGCGCGGCCGAAAACGTCGGCGGTTCGCGTGATAACGATTACTCCCTCTATTTGGATCTTCAGTACGTGGACGGTACGCCTTTGTGGGGGCGGGCCGCGCCGTTTGATGTGGGAACCCATGGCTGGCAAGAAAAACGGGTTATTGTCTTCCCCGAAAAACCGGTGAAGCGGCTCTCGTTTTATCTCCTGTTCCGACGTCACTCCGGCACGGCGGCATTTCGGGCCCCCCGACTCTATCAGTTGGCGCTCTCGCAGGGTGGCTACTTCGATGGAGTGCCGTGCACCTGGCACAAAAAGGGGTACTCCGGACTTGTCATCCGGGACATCAAAGCGGGCACCGACTTTTATGCACTCGGTCAGTCGGGGCTGGGGATCGAGTGCGAGCAAAAAGTAGAAAAGCTACGCTTTGGGGACGCTGTTGACATTCGTTTGAAATGGGCAGGAGCGGGTGATCGGCTTCTCACCCTCAGCTACCTATATCCCATTTCCGGCGATGGTCAGTTGCCTGTTGTTTGGTATCCCGATCCGCGGCGAGAGGAAGTCGTCTCGGCCACCAGGGAATATACCGTCGCCAGCCGCACCCGGGCTGGGGTGGCGCATCGTCTCTCCCGATGGCCGTTTGCCGCGATACGGAGTGGGGACAATGGGCACGCCATAGGCATCGACATGACGCTCCCTGCGGTGTTTCGGGTCGGCTACCATGCTGGCCTGGGATGTCTGTTTGTAAGTTATGACGTTGCACTCACTCCGGAAAAGCGCGAAGCGCATCTGCGGCTTGTCAAATGGCGGTTTCCTGGCCAGTTGGGATTTCGCGGCGCGCTTCAGTTTTACTACGAAATGTTTCCCGAAGTTTTTCGCGTGCGAATTGAGAAACAGGGTTTATGGATGCCTTTCGCCAAAATCTCGAGGGTGGAGGCCTGGGAGGACTTCGGCTTTCGCTTTAAAGAAGGTGACAACGAAACGGCATGGGATGACGCCCATGGGATTTTGACCTTCCGATACACGGAACCGATGACATGGTGGATGCCCATGGC
>NZ_JACIYL010000686.1 GCF_014359955.1 Thermogutta sp.
ACGCGTCGGTGTGAAAGTCCGTCACACCGATTAGCCCAGACGGCGGTGCGCCCGTGGACGAGCCGGATCAGTTCCCGAAGCGTCTCACCACTTTGACTACCAGGTGGAGCGTGAGCGACGAAGTGATAATGGTTAGAAAAAACCGCCCAAGCTTCCAGTTCCCAATTCAAATCCCTTGCCACCGTAAGGAGGGTATCGTGGAGATAGCGTAGGCGTTCAGCTCCTCTGAAGATGTTTTCTTTGTCGCAAGTTGCAGCGGTAACGAAATAGGTGCCGTGCTCTGATAGTTCATGAAGGGGTGCGTGTGGCCACCAGGCGCGAGAGTTATTTGCGTTGACGGTGTCATCGTACGAACTCATAGCATAACCTCTTTAACCGCTGATTGTTGCGCTTTGCGGTGGTTGAAACTCCTTTTGGAGTGCGGCGATTCATCGCCGCTTTCTCACGACGGCTTTAGCCGTCGTGAAACCGGCTGTGGGCTCGTGTATTCTGACGCTTGTTTCTTGCCTTCCCACGCTTCTCTTCATGTCACTCTGCCGCTTGTATTTTTGCATCATGCCGCGGGGAGCTGAAGCTCCCGCGCGAAAGCGGGGCTAAAGCCCCGCACTCCAAAGGGCCGCCCATTCCAGAGTTAGTCGCGGTTAGTCTCTTCGTGCTCTTTGGTACGCAGCTCAACGGGCGTCACGATCCTCACCGTCACCGGCCCCAGCAGGCCCGAGCGGTGGAGGGGCGCCTCCTTCCACGGCACACGCCAGGCTAGCGCGTGTTTGATGTTGGTGTAGGTGAAGGTCCCGAATTGGGGCTCCCGAGCGTCGCCGGTCAGCCGGTTAGACCACACGTTGGCCACGCGGACGACCAGCTCATTGTCGCCGGGGTGAACGGCGTCCGTTATGTCCACTTCATAAGGCGGTGTCCAAAGATTGCCCACCCATTGGCCGTTGACCGTCACTTCGGCCACAAACCGGATTTCTCCCAGATCAATGAACACCCGCCGATGGGGTGCGATTTCGTCGATCTGAAATGTCTTGCGATAAGTGGCCACGCCAGAAAAGTACCTGATGCCCGGCTCGGGATGATCCGTCCAGGAGATCAACTCCTGGAAAGTCGTCTTTTCGGGGGCACCCCAACCCGGCGGAAACTCCACCTGCCACGGACCGGTCAATCTTTTGTCCTGGCTCGGCGCCGTCGCGAACGAGATTCTCTTCCCCGAGGCCAGAACAAGCTCATACTCCCCCGGAGCTTCGCAGCAGACTCTCCATGAACCATCATCGCCGAGTTCAATCTGTACGGGCGGTTTTCCGGTGGACGGGGTGAACAGGAGATCTTTTCCGTCTCGCGTGACACTGACCACGGCGTCCACCTCGCCCGGGTTTTTCCCCTGTCGGGGAACAACAACGAAGAGGGTTCCCAGGGGCGGAAGCGAAAGCGGCAGTTCCATTCCCTCGGCAGTCTGGCGGAAGGCGGCGAGCCGGGTTCTTTTTCCGCTGACCGGATCCCAAATCTCCGGAGTTCCGCTTCCTGCGCGAATCCGCACGACAAGGTTTTCCCATCGGGAAAGGCGATTCCAGAAGAAATAAATATGCACGGCAGGGGTCCGACGATGGACGTAATCGATAGAGGCTCCTTCGGCTGTGCGCACCACCACATCCGGTCGAACACCTAGGTGTCGCAGTACCTCTTTGAGCGGTATTCCCCAGAACACGCGACCGGCCCCATACGTCCGCTGACCGCTGGTGGAGGGATTTTCACCCCAGATGCGGTCGGCTACCGTTCTGACCTCTTCATCACATTGGGGATAGTTCGTTAAAGAAGGGCTTTTTTGTGGCTTTTCGCCCACCACGGTGGCACCGGCCTCGATAAGGGCAGCCACTTTCTCCATAACCTCCGGCCTGATCTCGCTCCCCGGTGGCAAGACCAGAAGGGGAACGCCCTCATGCTCCGGGGCAAAGCACACCCGCCCATTGCGAACGAAAGCCCGCTCGAGAAGTGCTTCCGTATCGGTCACCGTGTAGTCGTAACCAAAACCCAGCTCAGGATCGATAGCCTTGGGCATGACGAAGTTGAAGCCGCGGTCGCCATAGTAATAGCAGACGTCGGTGACCGGTTCGCCCTGCTGAAGGAGGAAGCTGCAGCGGGCGATGTATTCGACGAATCCACCGGCCAGTGGCCACCAGGCAATCGAGGGTGAAAAATGCGTACCCGCCGTATAAACCCACCCAGGTAGTTTGGCCTGGGCTGGTCGATGGGCGGCCGTGTGAAACGTGAAATGATTGGCCCCTTCACAGAATGCCCGATCTCCTATGGGCTTTAACTCCGCCGGTCCATCCTGCCAGTGTCGCCAGCTTGTGAACGCCTCCATATCGACCATGGGCTTGCCATAAATGTGGGCAGCACAGGCGGTTTCCTTCACCACCCAGAT
>NZ_JACIYL010000687.1 GCF_014359955.1 Thermogutta sp.
AACGTCTCACGCAAGGTTCAGGTCGATCGGAAGGGCCGAACAGGCGCGATCAAACTGGAGGTCGGCAATCTTCCCCAGGGGATTCAGGCAAAAATTGGAGACATTCCGGACGGGCAATCCGAAACCGAACTCGTCCTCACGGCAGATACCTCACTGGGGGAAAACGAGCTCACCGCGGTGATTGAAGTGCGGGCCACGCTGGGGAATGATAAGGCCTCCCAAAACGTGGCCGTCCATGTCCCCAAAACACCTCTTCCAGACTGGAAAATGCCAGGGCAATTGTATCTGAAACCTGGAGGAGAAATTTCTTTCCAGGTTGATTTGGATCGGAAAGGCTACACAGGTCCGCTTGCTTTGCGTGTGGAACAGCTCCCTGAAGGGGTGGTCGCCGAACCGGTCACCGTGGCTGAGAGCGACCGACAGGCCATCGTGCGCCTCAGAGCTGAACCGCAGGCGAAAGAAGGCGATTTCTCCGTTCCGGTGGTCCTCGCGGCGGGGGCGAGGACGGCATCTCGCCCGATCAAACTGGTGATCCGCAAAAACCTCTTTACGGTTGACTGCTTCCGTGTCGTGACCTTGAAGCCCGGGGAAAGTCGTGACGTCGATATACCGATTCGCCGCAACGGGTACGCTGGCCCAATCACGTTCACCTTCGAAAATCTTCCTGAGGGCGTCACCCTTACCGCGTCCGAAGTTCCAGCAGGCGCCACGTCCGTGAAATTTCATTTTTCTGTCAACCCACAGGCTCACGAGCGGGTACGCTCCGTGTGGGTCCAGGCCAGGGGAAGTGGGGCGGATTTTCGCGACGCCATTGTGGTCAGGGTGGCTAAGGAACTGGACAAAGGTTTTCTTCCCGCAGAAATCGGCTACGATCCCGAGATCGCGCCGCTTTTCCGACGGGGATCGTTCGGTGGCAGACTGACGGCCAAGAGCAAGGCCGCTTTGTGTGATGCGTACGGCGGTACACCGGAATCTGAGCAGGCCGTGCTCCGCGGTTTGCGCTGGCTGGCAGCACACCAGGAGGTGGATGGTCGATGGTCTCTCAAGAATTATGGACGAACCAACCCCAACTGTGATTGTCATCTCGATGCGGAGAAGGAAAAAGAAATCGTCGATAGCGACACCGGCGCGACCGGGCTTGCGCTTCTGCCGTTTTTGGGGGCAGGCGTGACGCACGAGAGCTCTCCCGACGAACCGCCCGAGCTCGCCCGTTATCGAAACGGCGTTCGCCGAGGATTGTTCTACCTTATCCGCGTGCAGACGGTCGATCCGAGATCGGAAAAAGACGGCTATTTGGGTGGAAACACCTACGCCCATGCCATTGCTACCATGGCCCTGTGCGAAGCCTACGGCCTGACAGGCGATGAACGTATCCAGATTGCGGCCCAGCGGGCCATCAAGTATCTCATGAACGCCCAGCACCGAGAGGGCGGCTGGCGCTATGGCTTCCGTGAAGCAGGTGACATGTCTGTCGTCGGCTGGGTATTCCTCGCTATCCGCAGCGGCCAACTGGCCGGACTGAGAATCGACACCCTGCCCTTATCGCGGGCATCGCGGTTCCTGGACTCCTGCGCCGTGGGACCTGAGCCGTACAAGCTCTCAGAATATTGCTACCAGCCTGGCCAGCCTCCAAAAATGTCCCTGACGGCCTGTGGCCTTTTGACGCGGCAATATCTGGGCTGGCCGAAGGACAATCCGCACCTGCTGGCCGGATGTCGCAAATTGATGACCCAGTTGCCCCCGAAAGAAGCTCAATCGGCGGGACAGCTCTATTATTACTACTACGCGACCCAGGTGCTTCATCATATGGAAGGTGAGGAGTGGGATCTGTGGAACCACCGGATGCGCGAACATCTCATTCATACTCAGGAAACCTCCGGTCATCGCGAGGGAAGTTGGAGCCCCGAGGGAACGGATTGGGGCAATCGCGGCGGTCGAATTTATGCGACTTCGCTCGCGCTGATGATCCTCGAGGAATATTATCGACACCTTCCACTCTATCGGCCTGTGCCCAAGGCAGCGGTATCCAGCACGCCCGGCACGTCCAGCAGCCCTCGTTATTGATGACCGACCAATGGAACGCCTCACGCTCGACAGGTACAAACGCCGCGCAGTTACACGTGATGTTTGGCAGTACCGTTCTTATATGAATATTTCGCTCGACGGTTCCAGCCCCCGAGATCACTGAGGAAGTCCAATGACCTGCCGTAGATTCCATGTTGTCTTGTACTGTATAACTGCGATTTCTTCTTTGTTTATAAGTTCCCTCGCAGCAGGCGATGAACCTCTCGATGATCCCTACTACCGCTATATTGCGACAGCTCCCGAGTTTCAGCCGGTGAAACACGACCCGAAAATGCTCACCGCCCGGTGGGACACCTGGTTGTATATGCCGTGGCGGTACCAGTGGACGATT
>NZ_JACIYL010000688.1 GCF_014359955.1 Thermogutta sp.
CGGCACATCAACCAGCCGGGCAATCAAACCCGGCGTGTACAGACCGCGCACGCCCGGCGATTGTTCCACCAGTCCCAGTCTGCGCCAGAATTCCGACTCCCAGAGGATCTCTGCATGCGGTCCACTCTGCTTCTGAGCAAGCTCTTCCGCCAGCTTCTGGAGTTCGCCCTCCTCGACTGAAAACAGCGATTGCTCGCCGATGACGATCCAATCCGCGGGCTCCTCACAGGATGATACCAGCTTCAATCCCCTCGCTGTCGCCTCTCGACGGAACTCCCGGGAATTCATCGCTGCGGGACGTCCCAGCAACACGACTCTGATCCCGGCAAATGATTGAGCCGTCTGATCGACGCCTGTCATGCAAACTCCTTACTCGCTGAATCAACGGCTGTTCCCGGAGCCCAACACACGGTTCACTTTGTCCCAATTTTTTGACAGGTGGGACCAACCCAGGTGTCGCGCCGCGAAACGGCATCGAAAACGATCGGGACGACACCGGCCGGACCGCTTCACACGAGGCCCCAACGCTTTCTCAAATACCATTCCAGTGTATTGAGCAAAGCAAAAAGCAGGAGCGTGGGCCAGGTATCCCACAAACTGCGCCGGGTGGCGACGGGCACTTCGAGAGATTGGGTCCTTTTTTCAATTTCTTGGATAATCCGCGGAAAATCTTCCGCAGTGACACATTCGCCACCGGCTGTCTTGGCGAGCGCCGTAAGCAGTGCTATGTCGGCGGCGGGCTGATCCATCTCAAGATCACGCTTCATCACCAGAAAGCGGGCGGTCTCCCGACCGATCAGGTGGCTCCCCTGGAAGGCCTGCACTTCGAGCTGGTAGTCTCCGGCTTCCAAGGTTTGCTGAAATTCCCCCACCCAGTTCTGCTGACGGGGCTGAACACTGATTGGAATCTTTTTTTCGCCGGGGGTGATGACGGTCACCTTCCACGTAACCCCCGGTATCGGCTCTCCCAGCGGGTCCCCGGCGCCTACCTCAAACTGGAGTTTTTCTCCCATCGGCACCCGGCGCTGTGCCAGTTTCACCCACACGGGATTTTGCTGGGTGTCTTCCTTCTTGGCCAACCACAGCACAAGCTGCCGCCAGAATTTTTTGTGGGCGTTTTCATACCCATGGAGACACCAGCGCCATGTGGAATCACCTGCGAAGGCCGCCACTCGGCCAAGACCGTAAAATTGCACCGCCAGGAGGGGATGACCCTGGGTATCTTGGGCGAGGACGATGGCCCCCGGCTTCAGGCCGGACCACCGATTGGCCCCGTCCAGAGGCGGGAGAGATTCCCAAATCCGCCGGTTTTCCTGAGGTGACAGGGCAAGTGCCATGGCGAAATGCGACAGCCCGATTGAGGTGGGCACCATCCGCAATGGCCCCGGATAGTGCAAATCGGGCCGAATTGGCTCACCCAGGGGTTGCCGTTCCAACCGATCCATCCGAATCGGCAGCACATCCGCCAGGGGCGTTTCCGCGTAGCCACCTGCTCCGAAACTCTGCAATCCACCAATCATGAGCAGGCCGGCACCGTCGGCCACCGTGTCAGCGAGGCGTTTCAGTTCTCCAGGCCGGAAAACGGACGAATCGATATCTCCCAGGATGAAAACATCATAACTCCCGGGGCTCAGACGTTTTTCAAGATCGGCGGGACGCGACTCGAGTCGATTGGGGTCGATGCGAACGTAATCCACATGAATATCCGTAGCGGCATCCAGAGAGCGACGTAGAAACCGCTGCTCGACCCGGAGGGCCCCCTCCAGATACAAAACCCGGATACCACCGGCAATCACGCGTACCAGGCCGTTTTGCTCGTTATTCGTGGTGAGGGCTTCACCGGGGATCGGCTGCACGACGACGCTCACTTTACGTTCACCCGTCACTTCCGGTATATAACTGAAGCGGACAGGCACCCGTTCATCAGCGGTTTCGATGGTGATCTCTTGAGAACTGACCACCTCCAACTGATTTGGCTTGGTCTCGAACAACAGCTCCACTCTGACCTTCTGATTGGTATAGCCAGTGGCGTGAAGATGGGACGTAACTTTGAGCTCGTTTTTGACAAACACGCGATCGGGGAGAATCAGGTCCTCAAGGGCTAAATCGCGTGATTCGGCAGCCGTTCGGGATTTGCCAAAGCGGACCGCGAAGAGCGGCTGATCGAGGGAACGCATCCGCTGGGCCACAGGCTGGGGCGGCAGATCCCGCGGATAAAGAGCCCGTTGCGCACCATCGCTCAAGAGTATCACAGCCAGCAGCCGCTCACCGCTGGTTTCCCTCAAAATATCTTCCAGTGCGGCACCGATGGCCGTTTGATCTCCCGCAGGCTCCGATGGAAGCTCGATCTGGCCGTCCTTCGCAGCAAGCGGATGGACCTGAGCATCGAACGTATAAACTTTGAGGTCCACATC
>NZ_JACIYL010000689.1 GCF_014359955.1 Thermogutta sp.
CCCCTGTCAGCACCGCAGATGGTGAGGGTGCGTTCCCGTTGCAACACCGCTTGGGCGTAGGATAGTTATAGTGTCACAAGCCTGGCGTGAAAACGAGGGACCAGGTGGAAGACAAAAACTATTGCCCTGCGAGATGCCGAAGAGAGTCACCGCGCGACCATCGCCGGGCCCAACTGGTGGACGGCCGGGGCCCCGTCAGAAACTCGAGAGGCTTTCGGGAAGGTTTTGATGGGGCAAGTGTTGGCAAAATAAAAAGTACCCCCTACGGGAGTCGAACCCGTGTTTTCGGACTGAGAATCCGACGTCCTGGGCCACTAGACGAAGGGGGCACTCTTCGGAACTATCTTGAGCGTTTTTGCGACATCTTCTTGTGTTATCTTAAGCCTTTCCCCGGCCTTGTCAATAGGAGCCGAAACTGACCCATCTCCAGTTTTTGTGAAGACTTCGAGATGCCGCGGGCTCGAACCATCCCCACGTTTGCGAAAGCCTATGACACGCCCTCAATCGCAAAATGTTGCACGGGCAATTCGTGGATGGCCATTCCAAGTGGCGTGGCCTGGGTGGAACCGGGTCCTCCCGTTTAATCAAGGGGGCGCCTTCCAGCGCGTCAGTGGAATACGAAGGGGCTCGGTTGTGGTGCCAACCAACGTGAAATGGAGCATCCAACCTTGAGAGGCGGACCTGACAAGCAGGTCCCTCCGAATATGGACGTGACAGGCACGTCCCTCCGAAAGATCGGAGGGGCACGCTTGCCGTGCCCGACGAGACCTGCCCAACGCCACGCCGCTCTTCAAGGTGAAGACAGCCCAACCGGCTACGTCGAGCCATTCTCTCCCTCCGGCGACTGACCTGACGCGGTTTGGCGGAGCTTTGTCAACGTTTTGAAAAACATTTCAAAAATGGCTACCCGGCGAACGTGCCGTCGTGTTTCGAGCTTATTTGAGCCGCCGTACTGTCGTGGTGGGTATTCCGAATTCCGCCATGAGGGTTGCAATCTCCCCGAGGAACCGTCGGGCGTCCTCGGGATAACCGGCCGTGGGGCGCAGGTCGGGTTTCAAACGTCGCCAATACTCATTGAATGCACACATCGCCACCTCCCTCAGGTATTTTGAAACGATCGAGGAGGCGGCCACGATGAAGTATGCTTCGGCCTTGGCCCGAAAACAAAAGCGTATGCTCCGCTGAGGTTCCAGGATTTCGTACTCGCTGATTTCTCGGGATTCCTGCAGGACGCGGATGCCATTTCCGGGAAAAACATGGTCAAGGTGCTGGGCGTAGTGGTCTCGGCCACCGTGCTTGTCGGACCAGACGTGGGCCTGTCCAACTTCCGGCGCGAGCTGGCGTGCCAGTTCGAGTGTCAACCGAGAGAGGAGATCGCTTTTTTTCCCAAACCGTTCCAACAATTGATTGAAGCGGACCGCAGGAAGAAATTGGACGCGAATCTGTTCCAGGCGAAAGTCGTTCCTGGCCAGCCCATCGGAAAGACATTGGGTTGCCGCAGCGATTTCGCCCGGCTCGCAGGTTATAGGGAGATCCTGGTCAAACGCGGCCAGCCAGGGGACAGTGTGTAACCACGGGCGAGCCGCCGGATCAAGCTGGCGAACAAGGTTTTTCCAATCGCAGGGAAATTGGAACAGTTGGCCGAGAATGGCGAGTGCCGCCTTCTCCAGATTATGCCAGCCGGAACTCCCCCTGTAGACCTTTTTGGAATCCGCGATCCACACAGGACGGCCACGGTCAACCCAGCTTTGTGCACTCTCAGTGCTCTCTGAACATGCGGAGTTCTCATTCGCCGCTTTTGCCCGTTTGAGTGGTGTCACCGTTATTTCGGGGGCCAGGTGGGGATACCAGACTTCCGGTGGGTACTCGCGGGGCGCGGACCACAAGGTTGCGGTGATCACCAAGGGTCCCAGCGTGGGACCGTAACCCGCCTCGTCTGTCGCTATGTGATGAACCCAGTCCATCGAACCACCGTCAAGACCGCATCGTTCAGTTTGTTGGAAGGTTGCCGGAAAGCCGATGTCCGCTGAGCGCCGAAACTTTATGCCTTCCTGTGAAGGAAAGTAAACACGGGAGGACAACCAGATTGGATACAAGTCCGCCCATCATTGTCCAGCTTATCAGGATGCCGAAATCTGCCGTGGGGACAAATTGGCTGCGGGTCAGGCTTAAAAATCCCACGACCAGCGCGAGTGCGGCGTACACCGTGGCCGGCCCAACGGTGTTTTGCGCTTCCCTCAAAGCTCGCCTGATGGTCCGCCCGGCTTTGAGTGCTCTCTGGAAAGCCGTGAGATAATGAATGGACGCATCGACGCTCAAGCCCAGGGATACGGCAGCCATCATCGCTGAGCCCATGTTGATCCGAAGCCCCATCCAGCCAAGAGCTCCCATCAGGACAACGATCGGCAACAGG
>NZ_JACIYL010000069.1 GCF_014359955.1 Thermogutta sp.
ACATGGCGCCACCACAATCTGGGAACGCTGGGACGGCTGGACACCAGAAAAAGGATTCCAGGATCCCGGGATGAATTCTTTCGCTCACTACGCATTTGGCGCAGTTGGGCAGTGGATGTTCCAGTACGTGGCGGGAATCGATACGGATGGCCCAGGTTTCCGAAAACTGTTGCTCAAGCCGCATGTGGCGGACGGCCTCGATTGGGTGGAAGCCCGGTATGGTTCGATCTGCGGCGATATTCACAGCGCCTGGCGAAAAGAGAAGAATTCCTGGGAGTGGCGAGTGGTCATCCCCGCCAACACCACCGCCACCCTTTATGTGCCCGCACAGCCAGGTGCCAGAATTATGGTGAACGGTCAGCCGGTTGCGGACGCTGCGCTCGTCAAAACCCTGGGGCAGCAGGGCAACTGGCTCGTGGTCCAAGCGCCCGCAGGTCGATATGAGTTCGTCGTCACAACCCGTTGAAGTCCACAATCGGAGGGTGTGAAAGCACGCATGATTACAAAAAAAATCGGCTTTATTGGCGCCGGGCAGATGGCACGGGCATTGGCCGAGGGCTTGCTCCACAAGGGATTGCTCGTCCCCGATCAGGTGCTGGCCTCTGACCCAAGTGAATCGGCACGCCAACGATTTCACGAAGCAACCGGCGCCCAGACGACATCCAACAATCTGGAGGTGATCCGCCGACAGGATGTTGTGGTCCTGGCTGTTAAACCCCAACAAATCCCCAAGCTACTCGAGGAGCTGAGAGGACGCGTCGCCCCCGAAAAACTTGTTATATCGATCGCGGCGGGAATCTCCCTGCAGCAGCTTGAAGAGGGCCTGGGTACGCAAACCCGCGTGATCCGCGTGATGCCCAACACGCCCGCTCTTGTAGGATTTGCTGCGTCCGCATACGCACTGGGGAAAAATGCTGGACCGGACGATGCCAGCCTGGTTCAGCAGCTCCTCGAGGCGATCGGCATCGCTGTCCAGGTGGATGAAAAACTGCTGGATGCCGTGACCGCTCTCTCGGGCTCCGGGCCGGCTTATGTCTATCTCATGATCGAAGTTCTCACGGATGCGGGAGTCCGGCATGGGCTGTCCCGCGATGTGGCGTTGACACTCGCTGCCCAAACGGTTCGCGGTGCTGCAGAGATGGTCATGAAAAGCGGCCAGCATCCGGCGGTCCTGAAAGACCAGGTGACAAGCCCCGGAGGAACCACGATTGCAGGACTGGCAGCGATGGAAAGTCACGGTTTCCGGTCGGCTGTTTTCGCGGGTGTCGAGGCCGCCTGGCGACGTGCCCGCGAGCTCTCTCAGTAGCGTGCCGCACTGGAGAATAGGCGTTCGGGTGGATATCATTGTGCTGCAGGAAAATGCCTGCAGGAGAGACCGCAGGTCTTCGTCCCAGTGTCCGCCGTTTGAAAGGACTGGGCCGTCCTACCTATGTTTTCAAAAATGAGAGCAAACGGAGCGGGAACCGCCATGAAAAAAGCGAAGATTTCGCACTCTTCTGTTGTAGGTATTCTTGTGCTCTCTGCAGCTTTGGCGAGCAGAAATGGCCTGGGGGATGAGTTTGTCGAACAATCGTCTCGCACCCTTCCCGTGGTGGCCGAGGTCGATGTGGCAGTCGTTGGGGGAACCACCGGGGCCGTTGCCGCAGCAGTGGCAGCCGCCAAGGAAGGCGCGCGAGTTTTCCTGGTCGCGCAGCAGCCTTATCTGGGCGACGATATCACGGCCACCCTCCAGCTATGGCTGGAAGAAGGCGAGGAATTGACGACCGACCTGGCCCGGAGAGTGTACACAGATCCCTATCGCCCCAGGCAGGAACCCGATCGACCGCGCTATCAGTACACATACACCGTGGACGTGCCGAGCGATCCTAAGCACCGGGATACGCAGCCGCCCAGCATGCTCAACGACGGGAAATACCTGGAAGCCCCGACGCAAAGCGTCCAGTTCAACAGCGATGCCACAATCACTGCGGATCTCGGGGAGCCGAAGCTCATTGACCGCGTCAATCTCATCGCGTTTTGGCGGAACGCCGCGCCTGAGGTTGGCTTTAAGGTGGCAGGCATCGACGTAGCGATCAGTGACGACGGGAACACATGGAAAGAAGTCGGCTCTGTGGAAACATCGCCTCCGCCCGCAGCAGGCGCGGACATACCGGTGCCCGTCTTTCTGGATATCGGCCGTCAAACAGTGCGATTTGTGCGAGTTCGTGTACGCAAAGCACCCGACGTTGACCGCATGCTTTTAGGTGAACTCGAACTTCTCGGCCCGCCGGAGAAAGAATTGTCTCCGCAGCCCTCTCGCATTCCGCCGCCGCGTCCACTCCACGTCAAGCAGACTCTCGATGCCTATCTCCTGGAAGCTAAGGTTCCTTTTCTGTATAGCTGCTACCCGACCGACGTTGTTCGCGACGAGAACGGCGAGATCTGTGGCGTGGTGATTGCCAACCGGGCCGGCCGACAGGTCATCCTGGCCAAGACAATCATTGACGCAACCCCCCGTGCTGTTGTCGCCCGCCTGGCCGGAGTCCGGTTCGCCCCCTATCCCGCGGGGCTCCACACGTTCAAGCGCGTGGTGGTCGGTGGCGAGCCCGTTCAGGCAGAGAACGTCACAGCGCGAGTGATCGATCCACCTTTCATCGGCCCTTATCCCAATCGTGCCCGCACCTCAAGTGGTATTTTCCAGATCATTGAATACACCCTCCAGCTTCCGATGGAAGACGGTTCATGGCGGAGCTGGGCCAAAGCCGAACAACAGGCCAGAACGCTCACCTATCATCCTGAGCAGCAATTCACTTCGGACGTACTCTTCGAAGTGCCGCCCGATCCCGTCGTGGCTCAGCAGCCGTGCGACGGTGACTGGCGCGGAGTGGAGGCCATTCCTCTGGCGGCGCTGACACCCAGGGGAATTGACCGCGTGTGGATTCTGGGAGGCTGTGCGGGTGTATCTCGACAGCAGGCAGAGAAGCTCCTGCGCCCGGTGAACCTGATGGCCCTCGGTGAGCGATTGGGAACGGAAATCGCCCGGAAAGCCAAAACCCTTCCCGCTCCCAAATCACCACGAGTGGCAGCAAGGCAGGAAAAAACGTATTTTCCGGGTGAAATACGCGAGTTTCTCAACGGGCTCCGTCCTGTTCACGAGTATCCGAAAATTCCTCAGGAGGCTTCAGCACTACCTGTTCTGGGGCATTTCGATGTCGTGGTGGTGGGCGGTGGCACGGGTGGAGCAGCGGCTGGAATCGGCGCCGCCCGGCAGGGAGCGAAAACGCTTGTCATCGAATACCTTACGACGCTGGGCGGAGTGGGCACGTCAGGGGCCATTTCATCCTATTACTGGGGCAATCGGGTGGGATTTACCGCGACCGTCGATCAGGGCCGTCCCACATGGGTCATCGAACAGAAGGCGGAGTGGTGGCGAAGCGAACTGCTCAAGGCTAACGCTGAGATCTGGATGAGCTGTCTGGGATGCGGAGCCGTTGTCCTCAATAACAAAGTGACAGGCGTTGTGGTGAGCACGCCTTTCGGACGCGGGGTTGTGCTTGCCGATGTTGTGGTGGATTCTACCGGAAACGCCGACATTGCGGCTGCCGCCGGTGCGGAAACAATGTACACGGATGATACTGAACCTGCTGTGCAGGGAACGGGCCTGCCTCCGCGGGACCTCGGCGCGACCTATGCGAATACCGACTTCACGATCACTGATGAAACGGACGTCATGGATGTGTGGCATGTCTTTGTCTATTCGAAGCTCAAATACAGCAAGGCATTTGATCAGGGGCGACTGGTGGACACGCGGGAGCGCCGGCGGATCGTGGGCGAGTTCACCATGACAATCCTGGATCAGATGCTGCAGCGAACCTACCCCGACACCATCTGTGTCGCCTACAGCAACTTCGATACGCATGGTTTCACAGTCGATCCCTATCTTGAACTGGAGCATCCGGAAAAGAAAGGCTTCCGCGTCAATATCCCGTACCGCTGCCTCATTCCCAAGGGATTGGAAGGAATTCTGGTGACAGGCTTGGGCATCAGTGCCCATCGAGATGCGCTGCCGCTCATCCGGATGCAAGCCGATATTCAGAACCAGGGTTACGCGGCTGGTGTTGCCGCCGCCTGGATTGCCGCTCAAAACATACCGGTCCGCGAGCTGGATGTGAAAGCCCTCCAGCGTCACCTTATAGAGATGGGCAATCTGCCAGAAGAGGTCCTCACCGAGAAAGATTCCCTCCCGTATCCACCCGAAAAGGTGCGGGAGGCGGTGGAGCGTCTCAAGAATAACTACGAAGGCGCCGCCGTTGTCCTCGCCCATGCCGACATTGCCCGCCCGATGGTGCGCGAGGCTTATCAGCAGGCGAAGTCTGAGGAGGAGCGTCTCATCTACGCACATGTTCTGGCTGTGCTGGGGGATGCTACCGGACTGGATACTCTTATCAACGAAGTCCGCAAGTACGCCGACTGGGATAAAGGATGGGACTACCGAGGCATGGGCCAGTTCGGAAGCGCCCTCAGTCGGCTGGACCAATTGATCATTGCCCTTGGTCGAACCCGCGACCCCCGAGCTGTTCCCGTCATCCTGGAGAAAATGCGTCTGCTCAAACCGGAGTCGGAATTTTCGCACTTCCGAGCTGTGGCGCTGGCTTTGGAAATGATCGGCGATCCCCGTGCCGCACAACCCCTCGCTGAACTGCTCACCATTCCCGGCATGACAGGCTATGTCCACCGGACGGTTGAGGATGCCATCCGTTTCGACCAGGCGAGCCCTGGCGGGACCGACGCCGTCAAGACGCGACGGGATTCCATCCGTGAACTGTCACTCGCCCGTGCTCTCTATCGCTGCGGAGATTATGGGGGGATCGGCGAACAGATTCTTCGGGCTTACACGGAGGACCTTCGGGGGCATCTGGCCCGGCATGCCAAGGCCGTCCTCGACAAAGGTCCGCCACAGAAAAAGTGACCGGAATCGTCCTGGACTCGGTTCGTCATCTGCCAAGCGTTTTCGAGAGGAAGACAGGCCGTCAAGCGGGAACGACAATCACGCAAAAAGCCGCATTTCCGGGCGACCTTTGCCATCTTGGGTGACGTAGAACGGCCGTCGTTCCACCTCCATCGCCGTTTGTGGCGAAATGCCCATGGCCGTGTAAATTGTCGCGTGAAGATCGGTCACGCCGATGGGATCCTTGATAGCGAGGCAAGGTCGCTCGGGGGCGGACTCTCCGAATACCACGCCGCGGCGTATTCCTCCACCAAACAAAAGCACGGAACTCGACCCGGTAAAGTGACGGTGGAGCCCGTAGTGGATCATTTCCTCCATCTTGTCAGCCGGTGCGCGAGATTGATCCCGGGCGTTGCTTCCGGGAACACCTTCGATGAGCATGTCTCGACTGAATTCGCTGGCAACGATGACAAGGGTTCTATCCAGCAGCCCACGTTCTTCGAGGTCCAGGATGAACTGGGCGATTGGACGGTCGATGAGTTCCTTCATCTTGGCGTAACGCACATGGCCATTCTCGTGCGTGTCCCAACCTTCAAACGGCACATATTCTGTGCTGACTTCGATAAAACGGGCACCAGCTTCCACCAGACGTCTCGCCAGCAGGCACCCCAGCCCAAACCTGCCCGTGTTGTACTTCTCATAAACTGACTTCGGTTCCTCTGAGATATCGAATGCCCTCCGCTGCGGCGATGAGAGCAATCGGTGAGCGTTTTCCATGGCCCGCAAAATCGACGTGCGGTGGAAATCACTGGCGTCTTTATAGCGGGGATCCAGCTCCGCCAGCTTTCGGTAATACTGGTAGCGGCTTTCAAACCGGGAAGGCGTCATCCCCCGCGGAGGCTGCACTGCTTCGAGAGCCTGTTCTGGATAAGGGATGAGAAACGGGTCATACTCTGCGCCGAGAAAACCTCCCGTATGGAAAGCCTTCAACTCCTCTTTTTCGCCGATTCCCTCCAGGCGCTGACCAATCACGATGAATGGCGGGATGGCAGGATTGCGCGGCCCGAGCAGCCGTGCCATCCACGCTCCCATGTGGGGTGCCGCCACGGTTTGCGGAGGCACATAACCGGTGTGCCAGTGGTACTGATGACGCGAATGGAGAATATGCCCCAGGTCTGGCAACACGTGGGAACGGATGAGCGTGCCACGATCCAAAACCTGCGCGATATTTTCCAGTCCCTGAGAGATTTTGACACCGGGGAGAACTGTGTCGATGGCAGGAAACGTACTCAGAATCTCGCTGGCTGGCAAACCTTTAGCAAACGGTGCATAGCGTTTCGGATCAAACGTCTCTGGAGCCGCCATGCCGCCGGCCATCCACAGCAGGACACAGCAGTCGGCACGCGGGGCGGGCGCGGCCGGCGCAGGATTCGCCAGAAGTCGTGGTTCCCCCAAGAGGTACGTCGCTGCGGCTGCGCCAGCCGTCCATTTTAAGAAATTTCGTCGCGTTATTTGCCCATCAAAACGAATCCTATCCACCGTCATCTCCACACCTCCTTCTGGGCCCCTACAACACTTTTCCGTTATCTCTCCAAAAAGGTCATCGTGTGCCGCTTCGTGCAGACAATGTTCCGGGACACTGACGTTTAGCGGATTGTTTGAAACTCGGGCAGCATGACGATCATCCACAAGAGATCTTCCACGTGGGATGCTTCCAGGCTTTGCGTGGGGACATCCAGACTTTCGATATCGAGCACGCTTTTCAGCACTTGTTTTTCCTCCGCCGTCGGCTCTCGCGTTAACGTCATCAGATAAATGTGTCGGACCAGGTCATCCGCTGGTTTGTCGGCAAACTTTTGGATGAGATTCCGCGCGCCAGCTTCCAGGTCCTGGTGGAGCCTGGGGCCAATCGACAAGTTCAAAGCTTGAAGGGTGGTGATGACTTCCGGCCGAGTGGAAACGACCACATCCCGTTGCGGTCGGCCCAGCGCCATCTGGAAGGCATCGGCCACCGTCAGCGATGCCCGTACAAAATCGGCCTTGCGCTCGGGAACCGGCGGGTTAAACGCCGGCTTGGCCGGACTGCTGCCGGTCAGTCGCCACACGGTATCACAAAATTGCTCTGCTGTGATCCGCCGGGGCAGGGGACCACGAAACACATACTTCTCTTCACCTGGCGTCACCGACTCGTCACACACCGCCTGATAGATTCGCGACGTGCAGATGTGGTAGATCAACTCCTTCAAATCCCACTTGTGATCGACAAGGTACCGTGCCAGGTAATCCAGAAGCTCTGGTGACCACGCCGGCTGAGACATCATGTCCACTGGATGGACCAGCCCCCGCCCCATGAGACGATGCCAAATGCGATTAACAATCGTCCGGCTGGTCCGGCCGTTATCGGCAACCGTAAGCAGACGGGCATATTCCTTCAGCCGTTCCTTTGGAGGCTGGTTGGCATCAATGTCACCGAGCTCCGGATAGAGGAAGTGTGGCTGCGCGATCTGGCCGGTTGGCTTATCGCAACGGTGAATCTCCAGGGGTTCCTCCGCCACGATTGCCGCCAAACCGTAGGCATCCGTGAGTTTCCACCGGTCGATAAAGCTATCATGGCAAGAGGCGCACTTCATGTTGATTCCCAGAAAGACCTGGGACGTGGTCTGCGCGAATTGCAATTCCACCCGTTGACTTGCGTTCACGTTGCCCCGCCATTTGATGCCCCGCATAAAACCTTCCGACTCAGGACTGGAGGGCGCTACGAGCTCGCGCACAAATTCGTCATACGGCATGTTGTTGTAGAGCGCTGTGTAAAGCCACGCCGAGATTTGCTTTCGCCCCCCATCGATATAGCCGGTGCCTGTGTAGTCGTTCCGCAGGAGATCATTCCAGAAAGACATCCAGTGGTCGGCATAAGCGGTTCGGTCATCGAGAAGCCGCCTCACCCAGCGATCCCGTTTGTCCGGCGCCGGGTCAGCCCGGAATTCGGCTACTTCTCCGGGAGTGGGAGGAAGCCCGACCAGATCGAATCCCACTCGTCGGAGGAATGTTTGATCATCCACAACCTGCGGAAATGCGATATTGTGTGCCCGAAAATACTCACGGACCAGGCGATCAATAGGATGGGTCAATCCATCGCCCGCCGGTGGAACTGCCACATCCGCGAGTTTGAGTGGTGGCTCGGCATGATTGTCCTGAGGATTGAGGGTGTAGCCCTCTTCCCACGGGGCACCCTGAGCAATCCAGAGTTTGAACTTTTCGATTGTCTCCGGATCCAACGGCGGCCCCTTCGGCGGCATTCTCTCATCCGGATCGTCCGACGAGATTCGCCGGATCAACTCACTCTCTTCCGGATGGCCGATGACAATGACCTCGGCCTTGAGCAGAGACTGCCGTGTATTAAAGGAAAGCCCTGCCTCTGCCCGCTGACCGACGTGGCATTCGCCACAGCGTTTCTGAATGACGGGTGCGATTTCGTGGACGAAATCCACTCGGGTTGCGCCGCTCTCGGAGTTCGCGTCCGTGGTTGGCCCAGCGAACGCCAGCGGAGGGCCTCCCAGGAGAAATCCGAGCGTGCCGAGCAAGAGCAAAGTCCGGCAGACCGCGGCACCCACCAAGCACCGGCTTGTGATCATCGTCACGTGCATGAAATTTCCCCGATTCGACTTGAAATGCCAGAATTTCTGCCACTTATTATAGACAATTTTGGTGTATGTCAATACACGGTGCGTCACGTGCCCGTCGGCAACAAGGGCTGGCGCAGGCTGGTCGCCCCCACGGCCGTGGACGGCAGTGGCGACATCACCGTCAGCATGGGCTACGAGTCACACGCCCGGTTTGAGAAGCCCGGTGTACTGCTGGAAGATATACGTCGCCATCGGCGACACCTCGAAGCGATGTGGCGGTGGATAATGCCGATAGATCGCCGCGAGAAGTTCAGGTTCGGGAGCGATGACCACCTCGATCGGGCGATTGAAGAGGATCTGCAGTTCCTGGAGGCGGCGTGCTGTCGGGGGTTGCGCCATAGCAATTACCACCGCGTCGCCCTCTATTCCCAGCGGCAGCAGGCCCAGGTGGCGTGCTACCGCCACGTCCATGAGCTGAAGTGCTTCTGGTGGCACCTCGATGTCGTGAAGTCGCATGAAGCGACAGTTCGCGCTCACGGCCAGGGCCTGCGCTACATCCAAGACCCGGGGATCCTGCCGGAACTCGACCAATGCGGCTAATCCTGCCGGGGTTGCGATAAGTCGCACCGCTGCCCTGACCGGTTGGCCGGCGACTGTGGTCTGCCATTCGGAATAGTCGATCAGACAGCACATGAGCCGCGATAACACAGGGAAGAACCAGCAGACCGGAAACCGGGTTGTCGCGAAAAGCTGGTTCTGCACCCGATAGGCCACCTCCAGATGATCATCGCGGGGCACAATCAGCATATGGGACGCGCTGTAATGGTGCGCATCCGCCATAAACAAATTGAGCATGGCTTCCGGGATCCCACATTTTTCGTCGATCAGATCTCGGATGACAACCTGCCGTGACAGGTTTTCCAGCCACCGTTTGGCAGCGCCGACGTCCTGCACCAGCGACGGATCTTCGGCAATCTGGGCTAGCCGCTCCGCGAATTCTTCCGAGTGATTCGCAAGATAGTTGAAGAGAGCGGAATTGCTTTCCAGAGTCGGATTTATTTTCAACGCATAGCAGAACAGAAAATTGAACCACTCATCAATGAGCAGCACCGGGTCCAGGGGAACCTCCCGTTCCCCCTGCGACATGCGACAGGCAGCCACATACAGCGCATAAGCCAGGGCAATACTGCGAACCTGTTCCTTCTGGGCAAGGATGTTAAAAAGCCGGGCGATGATGTTTTCGCGAACCAGCCACAGCCGATTCTCCAGGTAGGATCGTAAGGACGCGGGCAGGACAGAGATCATTTCTGCTCGAGGAATCACCACATCCACTTGCCATTTCTCTGCCGATCTGATGCACAATTTCGGCCGCCTGCGAATATCCTCGAACAGATCGAGCAGCTTTTCCGTGGCAAACTGCCGCAGATACTGAAAAACAGCTTCCGCCGGATGCCCCGAAGAGGGAACAGGCCGAGCCCACTCTGCAGGCCGCGGCGTTTCCACGGCTGGCAACGGTCGGGCCAGCTCCGCGAGAAGAAGGGCCACCACCTCCGGCTCCGTGGGACCATAGAGTCTTTCCACCAGCGTTCGAATTCTGCCCTCGGGCGCGAGGACGATTTCAAACGGTCGTCCAAGGGTGAACCGCAACTCGTCCGAAAGCTGTGGCGTCGGGGGCTCCACAAATGCCAGGGTAACGATATCACCTTTCAGAGAGAGCGGCAAAATGTGATAGGCTCGCGCAATATCCGCGGGAACAGTGGCCAGAACTTCCGCGGGAATCTGAGCACGCTCCAGGTCGTCGAAGCCATACCCCAGC
>NZ_JACIYL010000690.1 GCF_014359955.1 Thermogutta sp.
CCCGCATGGAGCGTTTCTTCATGACAATCCCCGAAGCCGCCGGTCTGGTTATTCAGGCGGGCATCATCGGGGAGAGCGGCCAGATCATGGTTCTCGACATGGGCGAACCGGTGCGGATCATGGACCTGGCCGTGGACATGATCCGACTTTCCGGTTTGGAGGTCGGTCGGGATATCGAAATTGAGGTGATTGGTCTTCGGCCGGGCGAAAAGCTTTTTGAAGAGCTTCAGGCCGCCGACGAAAAGACGATCCCCACACGCCACGACAAGATTCGCGTGGCCGTTAGTCCCCGTGTGAATCGGGAGGCGATCCTTCGGTCGATGGAACGGCTAGCCCGACTTTTGGAGGTGGACGACCGCCAGATCGTCGCCGAACTTCAGCGGATTGTTCCGCATTATCATCCGCACGGTCAGCCCGAGTTCCCGGCTGTCCGTCGCGCCGCTTGAAAGGAGAAATCGCAGCAAGGGGTCCCTAAAGGCCGCAATCAAAAAAATTACCGCTGCACAAGCATATACCGAGGAACAGGCACCATGTCCACGTACGCTCACCAATCCTCACGCATTCCCCCCCGTCCCCGAGTGGTGTTCGTCATGGGGGCGGGACGGAGCGGTTCGACCGTGCTCGACCTCTTTCTGGGGCAGCATCCGCTTGTCCAGAGCGTGGGAGAGCTGTGCAATTTTGTGCACGACGGTTGGATCGAGCGGCGGCTCTGCTCCTGCGGCCAACGCGTCCCGGAATGCGAACTCTGGTCCCGCGTCACCGAGGTCTGGAAAAAACGATCCCAGGTGGATCTGGAAACTTATGAACAATTGCGGAGCCGTGTGGAGGGGCGTCGGAACATTCTATGGCAGATGTTCTCTCGACCCTCACCCGAGCAGGTGCAGCTCGGTAAGGATGTGCGGGGCAATTTTCTTACCTATGCCCAGTGGACCGCCGGCCTGTATCAGGCGATCGGCGAAGTGACGGAAAAGAGCGTGGTGGTGGATTCGTCGAAGAATTCTGCCCGGGGACTGGCGCTGGTGCTCATGGCGGAACGTCTGGACCTGATCGACCTGCATCTGGTTCATCTTGTGCGGGACGTGCGTGGATTTGCCTGGTCTGTCAAAAAGAGTTTTCGATCGGACGAACAGGCGGGAGTTGCCCGCGATATCCGCGGTTTGCCGGTTTGGAGGAGCGCTCTGGCCTGGACCTTCGTCAATAGTATGGCCGATTTGGTCCGGCGGCGCCACGAAACAAGTCGATCTCTGCTGGTCCGTTACGAAGATTTTGCAAGCACGCCGATTCCGGTTGTGCTTCAACTTGCGGGCTTTATCGCCATCCCGCCGGGTCCGTGGATTGAACTGCTCAATTCTGAGAAACCGCTCCAGCCCGGCCATATCGTGGCAGGGAACCGCCTGCGCATGCAGCGTCACATCCGACTGAGACCGGACGTCGAATGGCAATCGAAATTGAGCTTTGCTGAGAAAATGGTGATCTGGATTCTGGCGGGTTGGAAGGCCTGGTCGTACGGATATCGCTACCGGTCTGAGGTGTCACGCGCTGATCGGTCTGCCCCTGGAACTTCGCCGCCTGCTGGGCATCCCCTTGCCGGACCGCACTTTCTCACGTCACGCGATCGCCAGTCAACCGGTTCGTCATCCGTCTCGGAATCTGCGCACCCCTGATGGATCACCGATCTTGAGAGGCCGGGCCCAGAGAAGCAACATGTCTCCATCGAAACCGGCGAACACATCCGAAGAATCGACGGCTCGGCGTATTGTGGTCTTCCGCCAGTCGTCCACCCTGCCGCCCCTTTCCATACGCCGCAACTTTGCCTGGTATCTTTCCGGCAACGTGACCCAGGCGGTATCAAGACTGCTTGTTTTGGTGCTGCTCATCAAGCTGGGCGGATTGGCGGATACCGGTCGGTGGGTCGCGGCGGTGGCCCTTTGCGCACCGATCTTTGCCGCTTTTGAATTGGGGCTTCGCAATCTTCTCGTGTGCGATGTCCGGCGTCGCTTTCTGTTTCAGGACTATTTTTCTATTCGAGTCGTTGGCGCGAGCACGGCCTGTCTTGTCGCGCCGCTGGCCGCCCTGGTGTACACGGTCAATGCGGCGTTCGTCGGTCTGGTGTTCGTCGTGGCGGCTGGCCGGATGTTCGATTCGCTTGCCGACATCGCCTATGCCGTGCTGCAGCGGGAAGAGCGGATGGACCGGATCGGCGCAGGATTCCTGATACGGTACGGGCTCAGTCTCGTGGGAGCGGCTGGCGTCCTGGCCTTGGGTGGAGGCGTCTTCGCGGCCGCCTGTGCGGATGCTCTGGCAGCCGCTGCAGTCTGTTTTAGATGGGCACTTCCGCACGCTTCACAGCTTCTGGCGGGAATGGCTCTCGCAGAAGAAACTGCCGAAGCAGGTCCCCGGACCTCCC
>NZ_JACIYL010000691.1 GCF_014359955.1 Thermogutta sp.
TATGCTGGTGCACTCTTTCTGGGTGGCCGGCAAGCTGGGGACGGGTTTCTTCACTGAAACTGACCGTGGAGAAGTGTACGTTCGCCTGGAGTTCCCCACTTATTACGATCTGGCGGCTACAACCGCGAAAATCCAGGAAGCCGAAGCACGCCTGAAAGATGTTCCCGAACTGAGACATATTCTCACCACGATTGGCAAAGCCGAAGCGGTGCTGGGGCAGTCCAGCGAGGGTGTTTATCTCGGGCAGATGTTGCTGGTGTTTTCGCAGCGGACGGAGCGCAAGCAAACGATCTATGATTTGATGGATATCGTCAACCGGCGATTGCAGAATTTTCCCGACGCCCGTGTTGTGGTCAGTCAGGCATCGCTCATTGGTGGGCAGAGCACACCCGTGGAAATGGAAATCTCCGGCCAGGACCTGCGGGAGCTGGACCAACTGGCCCTGGCCAGTCTTCGGGTGGCTAGGGAAATCCCCGGCGTGCTGTCTCCTGATACATCGGTGCGGGATCCCAAGCCGGAAATCCGCATCCGGCCACGACGGCCCATCCTGGCCGACATTCAATCGCCCGCCGTTGGATTGGGATTGACCCTCCGCGGTAATCTGGAAGGCATTAAGGCCGGAACGTTCAAGTCCCGCCAGACCGCCCGGAATTACGACATCGTCGTGAAGTTCAAGGAAGAGGAAGGCAAAGACCAGGTGGCCGGTTTTCTGTTTCCCGGAGCAGAAGGCCACGCGGTTATTCTGGCCACGCTGGGGACTGTAGAAGAACGCCGGGTTCCCATCCAAATCGTCCGCAAGGATAAGCAGCGGATCGCAAAAGTAACGGCTCAACTGGCGCCTGATTTACCACTGGGGAAGGCCGCCCAGCTTATCAGTCAGGAGGTTGACCGTCAGGTCCAGATGCCGCCGGGTTACCGGTACAACTTCGGTGGGATCTACGAAACGATGCAGGAAGGATTGGGTGGGCTCTTCGAGGCGTTCATTATTTCGGTCGTCCTCGTGTTCCTCTCGTTGGCGGCGATTATCGAATCATTCAAGCGCACCTTCCTCGTTTTGGTCACCGTGCCGCTGGCGTTGATCGGAACATTCTGGGCCCTGGGACTGACAGGGCAAAGCCTCGATATCTTCGCGGTGATGGGCATCGTCATGATGACAGGGATTGTGGTCAATAATGCCATTCTGATTGTTGACCAGTTCAATATCCTCCTGGCTCAGGGGGTTCCCCGTCATCAGGCGATGATCCAGGCGGCTTGCGATCGTTTCCGGCCCATTGTGATGATCACGCTGGCCGCCGCCCTGGGCATGCTGCCGCTGGCGCTGGGACGAGGCATCGGAGCGGAACCGCGCGTCGGCGTGGGGGTCGCCACCGTCGGTGGTATCCTGGTATCAGGCGTCCTCACGCAGATTGTGATCCCGATCCTCTATGACGTGGCCACGCGAGCAGGGAACCATTCCCGCACGGCTGCGGCCTGACCTGCATGACCTGGTTACACACCTGACCTGAACGAGTCACTCGAAAAGAAGCCGGTAAGACTCGGGCACTTGAGCACGTCGCGGCAGCCGCCGTGAATTGTTGGAGGTTCTGCCGCCCGACAACGGATCCGAGGAACCTTCCAGCGGATCGCCCTCCCGGATCCTCGCCAGGCGTTCTCGAATCTTCTCGGTGTACTGGGGCGAGAGCTCGAATCCCAGAAACCGTCGCCCCAGCTTTTTCGCCACCGCCAGCGTCGTCCCACTTCCTGCAAAGGGATCTACCACCAATTCACCGGGCCGGCTGCAGGCCCGAATAATACGTCCCAAAAGCTGCTCGGGCATCTGGCAGCCGTGAAACCCCTGCCGCTCCCGAAATGTCCCGCACACGCGGGGAAAGTACCAGGTGTCTTCGTCGGGCTGAAAGCCGCCCGGAACATCCTGCGGTCGAAGAATCCACGTATCGTCAGGGATTCGCCCCTTAGGATGGGCCCGCTTGTCTGCGTACACCAGTTGCCGGGCCGACGGTACCCGAATCTCCTCGGCATTGAACGTAAATCGCTTGGGGTCTTTCACCCAGTAGAGAAGGTGCGTATGAGAGCGGGTGAATTTGTTCTGGCAATGGACCCCGAACGTGTAATACCACACCACCCAGTTCCGCAACACCAGGCGATGTGCCCGCTGAATCATCACTTTGAGCTCGGCCACGTATTCATCCCCGATTGCCAGCCAGAACGTGCCATCAGGCTTGAGGATGCGGGCCACCTCGCGCGTCCAGCGCTCGCACCAGTTCAGATATTCTTCGTCATCCAGTTCGTCGCGGTAGATATCGTACTGGTAGCCGATGTTGAACGGTGGGTCTGCAAAGACGAGGTCCACCGTGCCCGAGGGAATCCGCTGCATGCCTTCGATGCAATCCACGC
>NZ_JACIYL010000692.1 GCF_014359955.1 Thermogutta sp.
TCCCGGCTGCCCACACAATGAATAATGGCCACCGACTGGGGCTCCGTCTTCCCGTCCCGAAGCACAATCTTCCCTCCCGTCGGACCGGCCGCGTTGCACATCCGTTCAAACTCCAAAGCGGTGAAGACGTTAGCCAGCCTTCCATAGCCATACTGCGGAATCCTCCGGCAGTCGAACATCTTCCAGCCGGTGGCCACGATGATGTTGCCGACCTCCAGTTCCAGGACCTCATCCTGTTGATCGAACTTGATGGCGCCGGTGGGGCAGAGCTTTTCGCATGCCCGGCACTTCTGACGCTCAAAATAAATGCACGAATGGACGTCGATGACGGGGATTCTCGGTACGGCCTGGGGGAATGGAGTGTAAATGGCCTTGCGGTAACCGAGCCCCGCTTCGAAATCTTCATCCACCACTTTGCGTGGGCATTTTTCCACGCAGATACCGCAGCCCGTGCATTTGTCTTCATCCACGTAGCGGGCCTTCTTGCGAATCTTCACGCGGAAATGCCCCACCGATCCGCTCACCTCTTCCACCTCGGAGTAGGTGAGGAGAGTCACGTTGGGGTGCTGACCCACCTCGGACATCTTCGGCGTGAGGATACACGCGGAGCAGTCCAGGGTGGGGAAGGTCTTGTCGAACTGGGCCATATGCCCGCCGATGCTGGGACTGCGCTCCACGAGATAGACGGGATAGCCGGCGTCGGCCAGTTCCAGGGTGGCCTGCAGTCCCGCGATTCCCCCTCCGATGACGAGCGTGGCGGGGTTGACCTTGACGAAGAAGGGTTCCAGCGGTTCCTGGCGTTTAACCCGCTCGACGGCGGCCGCCACCAGGGCCTTGGCCTTCTCGGTCGCTTTAGCGCGGTCCCGGGAGACCCAGGAAACGTGTTCGCGGATGTTGGTCATCTGGCAGAGATAGGGGTTCAGGCCTGCGTTTTCGCACGCCCGGCGGAAAGTTTTCTCATGCAGGTGGGGCGAGCAGGCGGCCACCACCACCCGGGTCAGTCCCTCCTTCTTGATGTCCTCCTCGATCATCGCCTGACCGAGAGAGGAACACATGAATTTGTAATCCCGGGCGACGACGACGTCTTTGAGATTGGCGCCGGCCCACCGGGCCACCTCTTCCACATCCACCATGCCCGCAATATTGCTTCCACAGTGGCAGACATAAACGCCTACGCGTTCGGCCATGGGGAATCTCTCCTCAAAACGATGTGTGCTGTTAATTTTCGGAGTTGGCTTCCTTCAGTTTTCTCCGACGCGGCTCTGATTCGCGTCGGCAGCATCTTTTCCATTTCCCGTTCCGCTTTGTCCCTCCCGGAAAGTCCCTCACCGTCCAGCGACCGCGTTTTCGGGGTCATGTGGCGGCCGGGGCCGCGAGCTTCTTCTTGAGCACCGGTTCAGCCGGCACAATCTCCTTGCCGAAACCCAGCTTCTTCCAATCCAAACCGAAGGCAACTCCCAGAAGCTGGGTGAAGAAAATGATGGGAATCTGGTAGTTTGTGCCGAAAAAGCTGTTGACCCGGCTCTGATAGGCGTCCAGGTTGAGCTGGCACATGGGGCACATGCAGACAATGACGTCCGCCTTGTATTCGGCGGCATTGTGGAGCAGCCGGCGAATGAGTTCGAACGCCTGCGGCTCGCTGATCTGTGTCATGTGCCCACCGCAACAATGGGCCTTGACCGGGAAATCGACCGTTTCGGCTCCCAGCCACTTCATGAGTTCGTCCAGCTTGGTGGGCTGCTCGGGATTATCAAAGCCGTTGTAGGGTCGGACGATCTGACACCCGTAATAGCAGGCCACCCGGAGCCCATTCAGGGGCCGCACCACCTTATCCTTGATGGCGGTTTCCCCGATGTCGGTATAAAGAAGATCCAGCAGATGCCGGACACGAACCCGACCGGGGTCATAGTGCAACCCGCCGGCAGCCAGGCAGGTGTTAATCTTCTTTTCCATCTCCGGGTGTTCCTGCATGATCTGGTCCACCTTGCGGAGATTGAGGTAGCAGGCAGCACAGGGGGCCACCACCTGTTTGAGGTCTGGCTCCACAAGGGCCAGATTGCGGGCGATGACGGCACAGGCCGTCAGTTCATCCTGCGTGAAATACTCGGTAGCGCCGCAGCAGTTCCAGTCGTCGATCTCCCGCAGTTCGATGCCCAAAAGATCGGCCACCGACCGCACGGAGAGGTCGTAGGCGGCACTGGAACATTCCAGAGAACAACCGGGGTAATAGGCGTATCTCACGACTGATGCCCTCCGAGTTCGCGTGCTTTGCGAATGATGGCTTGAAGCTGGTCGATGTTCTTGATGCGCGTCGGTGACAGGGCCATTCTTCCCCGGGTGAACATGGATAACCCGAGAGGCCCCATCTTGAGCATGGCCAG
>NZ_JACIYL010000693.1 GCF_014359955.1 Thermogutta sp.
GTGGGCTGGCTGCTGGTGATCAATGCTTTTCTGGGGTTTTTCTACTACCTGACGACGGGTACTCTGAGACAACTCATACCGGAACCGCGTGAGTTGCACATTTTGGCCTGGCGGCAGTTGCGATACTACCTCTACGGAATGTTCCACGGGGAACCACACCCGCTCCAGCGATCACGCCGGCGGAGGCTCAATCCATTGCAGCAGATCACGTACCTGGCGATTCTCAATATCCTGTTGCCTGTTCAAGTTGTCACGGGTGTGGCCCTCTGGTTTATGCAGTATTCTCCAGAGTTGATGCATTTCGTGGGAGGAATCGGCAACCTGGCCGCCGTGCATATGCTGGGCGCATGGTTTTTTGGCGCATTCGTCCTCGCACACATCTATCTGGCGACCACGGGTCCGACCCCGTGGGCCCATTTTGTGACGATGATTACCGGATATGAAGTCATTGAAGAGCCTTCCGCCGGCGAGGCCACGTCGGTTCAGCAAAACGAAATTGCTTAGCGCCAGGAGAACACCGCTCCAGGGGGATTTCAGGCGAAAACTCCATCCATGTTCAGGGAGAACAAAGAAATGGCCAACGAACCAACTCCAAAGGATCACGCGGTCAAACAATACTGGAATCCGTATGTGGCTGGAGTGGCACTGGGAACCGTCCTGTTTCTGGCCTTTTTGCTCACCGGAAGTGGTCTGGGAGCCTCCGGAGGGATTGCCCGAGTCGTCGTCCAGGTTTTGAAGGTGGTCGCCCCCAGCGTGGTTGACCGCAACCCATATTTCGCCCCGATGGGCGGCGGATTCGCCAATCCGCTCAATAACCATATCGTGTGGATGGTGCTGGGCGTCCTTCTTGGAGGTTTCATCTCGGGGCTTATTTCTGGGCGGACTCGCCTGGAGATTTATCATGGACCGCGGGTCAGGCCAGCCCAGCGACTTGTTCTGGCCTTTATTGGGGGCGCCTTCATGGGATGGGGCGCTGCAATGGCACGCGGGTGCACGTCCGGACAGGCGTTGTCGGGCGGCGCCGTGCTGTCTTTGGGAAGCTGGGTGTTCATGATGATGATTTTTGCAGCCGGGTACGCACTGGCGTATCCTTTTCGGCGATTCTGGCTTTGATTTGCAAGTGTGGAAAGCAGCACAACTTTTTTGGAGGCGGCACAATGTTCCCCCTGCATGTGATGGGTATTGCCGAAGTGTTGGTGACTGTCGTGATTGGGTTCTGGTTTGGGTTTGTTCTCGAACAGGCCGGCTTCGGTGACTGCCGCAATCTTGCTGCGCAGTTCTATCTATCCGACATGCGCGTTTTGAAGGTGATGTTCTCCGCCATCGTAACGGCAATGCTGCTTGTCTTTGCCGGATCTGCCATAGGCTGGATCGACTTTGAACAGATCTTCGTTCCACCCACGTACCTGGCCGCCTCTGTTGCCGGGGGACTGGCCCTGGGCGTTGGATTTATCATTGGTGGCTATTGTCCCGGAACATCGCTTGTCTCTTCGGCGACACTCAAGCTCGACGGCGTGGCCTTCGCCACCGGCGTGGCGGCAGGCATGTTCCTTTTCGGTTTGACATCTCCTTACGTGGAAGAATTCTGGACAGTCACCGGCGCGCTGGGCCGGTTGACAATCTTTGATTGGCTGGGCCTCGACGCCGGACCGGTTGTGCTCGGCGTGTTCCTCATGGCCGTCGGGGCCTTTGCCGCGGCAGAATGGGCCGAGAGGCGATTTCGATGGGCCAAGCCACCCGTCCCCGGTGCAGCCAATTCTCCGGTCGTATTGCGCGCTTTTGCTACGGCGGGTCTCATTCTGGCACTCGTCGCTGTGGTCATTGGCCAGCCAGACGCTGAGAGAAAAATTGCCCTGCAAAAGGCACGACTCGACGCGGCGATCCAGTCGCGCAAAGTGTTTATTGATCCAGCGGAGCTTTTGGATTTGATGTACAACAACCAGGTGGATCGAATCCTTCTCGATGTTCGAAGCGAATCGGATTACAACCTCTTCCATTTGAAGGACGCTATCCACACGACAATCGATGAGATCGACCGATTCTGGCGTCCCCGGTTGACGGCGGAGCAGGTCGTGGTCGTCATGTCCAACGACGAACGAGACGCCATCGAGGCCTGGAAGCACCTGGCCATCTCCCGAAACATGAACGCATACATTCTGGCCGGGGGTATTAATCGGTGGTGCGACGTGTATTTCGCCGGCAATCTCAACGTCCCGGGTCCGGAATTCGGTTCCCAGGGAGACGAGCACTTTCGCTACGCCGAGGCGTTCACCAAGTTGCGCCAGTGTCCAACTGGTACTGTGCCCGTTGGTTTGAATATTCCCGGCAGCCCCGGGGCCAACATCGACGTCTCACGGCCGGACGAAA
>NZ_JACIYL010000694.1 GCF_014359955.1 Thermogutta sp.
AAACGGCGGACCTGACAGGCAGGTCCCTCCGAGGTTAATGTCGCTCCCAACCCACTGTCAAGGCTTGGGGTGTTCACCCGGCGCAAACAAAGAGAAAACGGGTCCGATCAGATTCTGGTAGGGGCAATTCATGAATTGCCCCTACCCCTAACCAGGACACTTAAGCAAGAACCGACATGAACGGACGTATCGATGTTATATCGTTCGGCCTGATATTAATCCAAGTTCATAACACACAGCGAATTGCTCTTCCGTTTTACGCCGAAAGAACTCCCTTTTTTGCTATGTTCGGCGCCGCTAATTGCCTTTGACTCCGTTGCGAACAATGCAAACGGCCCCGCTTCTCGGCGCAAGCGTCCGCCGTGATGCTACCGCTCTCCATCACCCTCGATCAACGGGCGATGAGTCCCAGATCGAGTCCAAAAACCCACAGCATGATACCCAGTATGATGGCCAGGCCGAGGTAGGAAAGCCCCACATAAACCGCTTCGCTCGGCGGCTTGCCGCGAATGGCCTCGTACAGCAGAAAGACCATATGGCCGCCATCCAGCACAGGAATGGGCAGAAAATTGACGACCGCTAGGTTGGCACTGAGAAGGGTCAGAAAGAGCAGGAATCGTCCCGTGCCCTGGGATGCCACCCGATAAGCCGTCTGGACCAGGCCAATCGGCCCGACAAGGGCCCGCGGTGACACATCTCCCCGAGTCAACCGATTGAGGATGCGATAGATCAACGTCACGGAAGTCCACGTCTCACTGGCCCCCATTTCGACGGCCTGAAACAGTCCGCCGGCCCGCATGTGAAACGTCATCGGCTGAAAGAGGAGCTGCCGATCGGGGAAATACCAATCTTTTCGCACCTGGGGCTCCAGGCGAACAGTGAGCTCCCGGGAAGCCTCCTCCGTATTGGAGACGTCGGTCGGAGCCTCCTTGTCTGCTTTTTCTCGATGAACAACCAGTTCCACCTGTGTGCCGAGTGGAAATTTCTGCAATTCATGGAAAAACGTGGCCCAGGTCGCCTTGTTGGCGCCACGCTGGACGTCGAACCGGACATCGAGTTCCGTTTCAACACTGGGCGAGTCGGGATTCTGGGCGTTTGCCTGCGGTGAGATGGTTTTGGCAGCCACAATCACGTCGCCGGGCTGGATCCCCGCCTCGGCTGCAGGCGATTTTGGCCGAACCGCCCGAACCTTCGGGAGGACCTCAACGGCAATTCCAAGCTGCGGAATTTCCCAGGGACTATCCGGGGTGTAGAGCTCGGCGAACGAAGTCGCCAACCGGGCCGGAACTGTCACCGTGTGCTTCTCTCCCGGCGGTGCCGTCTGCGAGGCGGCTGCCGACGCCAAATCGGTCTCGGCGGAGGCCGGTCCTTCCTGTGCGGAACGCCGGACGGAAAGCACGATGGGAACCTCCGCCCCCTGCCGCTCCTGAAGCGTCTTTTGGAGGACGTAGGGAAGCTCGAGAATATCGCCGTTCCAAACAATATCGGCGGGACACTCTACCGCGATGAGTTCATCCCCTGGCTGAACGCCCGCCTGAGCTGCCGGTGAGTCGGCCTGAACGGCCACAATCCGCCCATATTGCAGGACAAGCCCCAGATCTCGCACGGCGGGAGGATCAAGACGCAGCGTGACTTTTTTCGCCTCATTCCCCCGCGTGTGTGGTGCCTCTGGTGATTCGAGAGTGATCTCCACGGACTGGCCCCAGGTCAGCGCCCACTGGCGATGCAACTCGGCATAATCGGCGATGGGGCGATCGCCGATGCGGACGATCTTCCACCCCGGCTTCAGCCGGTCGCCGAGACTGGCCGCAGGACTACCCGGGAAATAGGGCGGATCTGCCAGTTCCGTGGTAAACGCGTTGGAGACACCAATGGTGGGTATCACCCGGATGCGGTCGGGCACGATTCGCACGTCGAAAACTTTTTTTTCGAGCTGACCGGCCTCGGACCTGCGGAGCCGCTCAACGGTGAGAGTCACCTCCGCGCCGCGACGTGTGAGGGGGATCGTTTGCTGGATGTCCTGAAACCGCATTGTCTGCCGGCCATTGATAGCGACGATTTTGTCGCCCGGCTCAATCCCCGCCCGCCATGCCCCTTCACCCGGCGCGACCTGTCCCACCGTGCAGGGGAATTCGTCCACACCGATAGCGAAGGCGATGACGGCCACGATAAAGGCGAAGATGAGATTCATGATCACCCCGGCGGAGATGATGGCCATTCGCTGGGGAACACTCTTGGCGAGGTAACTGCGGGGATCATAGAGGGCTGCCTGGGCCGCCGCCACCGTCACCCCCTCTTCGCTGATGACAGCGTCCGGCGCCAGCCCCGCCGACCTGGCACGCTCCAGTTCCTGACGCAGT
>NZ_JACIYL010000695.1 GCF_014359955.1 Thermogutta sp.
CCCAGATCCTGAGGCGCATCGCCGAGCTGGCCCCCGACACGGTCGCTTTCGAAACAGCCGATTGAGCCATCGGTTGCGGCCGTGCATGTTCCAGACGCGGGCCCATTGGCACACGGTCGCCTCAGTATCCCCATCTGTATTCCGCAGGACGGCCGGTCATTGAGAAGGTCCGCCGTCTTTTTCGCTCTTGAATGCGCGGCCATCGATGCCAATCGAAGTGCTTCAATTGATTTTCCAGTTTCGGCACTCTGGCGGACCCGACTCAGAACGCGAGCAATCGCAGAGGACCATCTTCGGGCAGTTCTTCGTCATCGGAAGCTTTACTCTCGGCGACCTCGCGGACTTCGATGCCCCGCATATCCGCGGGAAGGATGAAGATTTTGCCATCGCCCATGCGGCCGGTCCTCGCATGGGTGATGATCAGCCGGACGATTTCTTCGGTGCGAAAGTCTTCCACCCAAATCGTGATCTGCACTTTGGGAATAAAGGCCAGTGCATAATCTCCGCCGCGGTATTCTTCGAGGTAATTTTTTTGTCGGCCGAAACCCTTGACCTCTCGCACGGTACACATTTCCACCGGTGCGAGCTGTAACGCTTCCAGAATCCTCTCCGCTACGAACGGCCTCACAATGGCGATGACGGTTTTCATCGGCAGGCGTTTCCCAGTGCCGGGAGGCTTATCCCACGGGCTTCAGCACAACAGTTTTCTCTACGACGCATCCGGCGGGCGATTTTTCCCGAAAAATCCATCTCTTTTAATGTAAGAACTGTGCGGGTGGCCGGAAAGACCTCACGCCGGGCTCGTCGGGGCTTCGATCCCAACGGATAATAAAGCGTTACGCATGGCGATCATTGTGGCCTCATAGCGAAAGGAAGGTTCAACGTGACCGACAAACCGCAGCACTCGCAGCCGGAACGCACCCCCTACCAGGAAGCGGTTATTCGCCGCTATTACGAAAACCGCGATACACTCATGCTGCAGAAGCTGGGGGATATGATTGGCGAGCTTTATTTGGCCGAAGGAAAGGCCCGCCAGAGATTGTGGAAACGCATCGAAGCGGCCCTCCGCAATCTGAATGTGCCCGAATCACGCATCGCTCATCTGGTCAAAACCGATAATCCTGAATATTTGGCCAGGCTTTATGAGGAGCTTCAGAATAAACCTCCCAACAGGAAGTAATCGCTGGGCTTGGTGCAACAAGTGAGGAAGCCTCGCAGGAGACGACTCGGCGGTCAAAATGCCAACCAGCGTGCTGGATCAGTCGATCTCAAAAGTGACGGCAGCCGGCGCACCGGGGGGCGTCAAACGGCTGACAAGGGATTTCGGATAAAGAAGAAAAGCGTGGTTGAACGCGGCCATGAGCAGTAACGCAGAGCAGGTTGAAGCGCTTCGATGGAAGAAGTTCCGAGTTCTGGACGATGGTTTCGTCGCGCTGGTGGATGTCATGGGCGACGACTCGGCTGTTGTCCAGGCTGCCCGTGTTAGTTACGGGGCAGGCACGAAAAGTGTGTCTGACGACCGCACGCTCATCCGCTACTTGATGCGGCACCGCCACACGACACCTTTTGAAATGGCCGAAATCAAGTTGCTGGTGCGCGTGCCCATGGATATCTGGCGGCAGTGGATTCGGCATCGCACGGCCTCGGTGAATGAGTACAGCACGCGATATTCAATCGCCATCGATGCTGCGCACCGAACCCCGCCCGACGGTTGGCGGCGGCAATCTAGGAACAATCGGCAGGGAAGTGAGGGATTTCTCGACCCCGAAACTGGCCGACAACTCAGCGAAGAAGAGCGAGAACTTCAGGAATACGCGCGTCGCGTCTACCAGCATCGACTTGAGCTCGGGGTGGCCCGCGAACAAGCCCGTAAGGATTTGCCGCTTTCCACGTACACGGAGGCGTACTGGAAAATCGACCTTCATAATCTTCTGCATTTTCTGGAACTGCGAATGGATCCGCACGCCCAGTGGGAAATCGCTCAATATGCGCACGTGATTGGGCACGAAATTGTGGCACGGCTATTCCCCATCACGTGGGAAGCGTTTCTGGATTATCGCTTTCAAAGTGTGGTTCTGTCCCGCCTGGACTGCGAAGTCATCCGAAATCTGGCATCGCAAGGTCGGATCCCGGCTACCGAGGAGGACTTCATGCAGTTGCAGCACCCATCCTGGCAGGGACTCTCGCGCTGCCGGGAACGGGATGAATGTTTGGAGAAACTTCGCAAGTTGGGGCTGGTTCGGTGAGTTAGGACGTTCCGGGTTTTCGGGGGCTCTCCCTATCGGAAATGGGGTTCACTGCGTTTGTTTTTCTTTTCCTGGGTTTGTGGTTTCCATCGCACAGAAGTGATCTTGGGAAA
>NZ_JACIYL010000696.1 GCF_014359955.1 Thermogutta sp.
TTGGCCGAGATCCACTGACAGACCTCCCGCCATTGCCGAAATTCCCGGCGGGCGATTGGGTCCTCTTGCCAGATGGACCACCAAACGGCGGTTTGCCCACTCTGCCAGGTACTCCACATGACATCCGTCCATTCCGGTCGAGGCAGGATGGCCCGCGTGCGGACCGGCACATAGCTGCTCAGATGGAGGAGGCAGCCAACGGTTCCCAGCGTGACCAGAGCCGCCCGCAAAGGTCGGGACACGACAATCCGATTCCCGGCGACCATGCCGATCCACAGCGCGGCCGCCATGGGCACGGCGACGTCCGAAAGCCGGAACCAGTAGTAGCGGAGCACGGCTGCGGCAAACTCAGGCCAGACCGCAACGGTCCAGGAGAGAATCCAGCCCGCCAACGCGATGGCCAGGCTCCCCAGGACAAAATGGTGAATTCGCTGCCACTCTACCGGGCCCCGCCACAGAAAGGATGCACCAAAATAAAGACCAGTGAGGATGAGAAACCGTGTGGCGTCCTCGGGGGTAAAACAGCCTGGCACAAGGTGATGGGCCAGTCGTTCGAAAGTGTAAATCCGATTGGCCTCGCGGAGAATTTCCGGCGGTACGTTCCACGTCAGGGCGAGGGAGGGAATAACACCCGGCAGCGCGAGGATCCCTGCGGTCACGGCGGCGGGCCACACAATCTTCCAGTGCGGCTGGCGGCCGTTCATCAGCCACGCCAGGAAAATCGCGACCAGGGACCACCCACCCACCAGTACGTGGAAGGCAGTGGCCAACCCCAGCAGGACGAGGCTGGCCCTCCACCGCCCGGCGGCAAGCATACCTAAACCGAACAAAACGATGGCGTACGCGAACCCCTTGGCTTCCACGCCGCCGATGACCCATTCTCCCGCCATGGCCAGGCGTTCCTGAAAGGCCGCAAAAAGGATCGCACTGAGCACGAGCGTCCATCCACGGAGCCCCAGACGCCTGGCGAAAAAGCACCAACCGGCGGCGAGTAACGCCCAGGTGACCACCCGACCGGTCCAGGCCAGCACTGGTAACGGAAGAAAAAGCGACAGCCAGCCAAACGTGAAATAGAAGACTTCATGCGCGTCGCCGGTGGCGAAGAAATCGTCCCGCCGACACCACTCAGGGTTCCAGAAGTGAACAGCTTTCCCCAGATAGTAAGGTTCATTGACATCCGGGACCGGCCAGGCTCCCTGCCAGGCGAAGACTGCCAGCACCACGACCCACTCCCCGATGCCGGCCAGGAGTGTCCTCGATGGGAGCCACGTACTTGTTGGACTGAACCGTCTGAAAACCATGAAGACCTGAATCACCCGGTGGAACTGCCGCGAGGACCCGTTTCCCGTCAAACTGTCGCCATTTCGAGTGTGTTTCTCCGAAAAATTAAAGGGTTATCGCCTTATCATACCACGAGGAAGGGGCCCGATCGGTCGGCACGAAGGAGGAAACACCCCACCGTGCCTCCGCGGAGCCAAGGTCGTGGAGCCTCAGATGCACCTGGAAAAAATGTGGATTATGCATTTCGGGTGACGATCAAAGGAATAAGCTGTGCGGTTTGAAGGGTTTGTGTCGATCAATTGGCTGATGGGGCCTCGGTGGACTGGGGCCAGAGAGAGGGTTGGAAGGGCTTGTAATGGTCTTTGCAACTTGCCGGTCCAATTCGGACGTGGTGCTCATTTTGTGCGCAGGTGATGGGGCCCGGTGGAACAACTATTTGGGCGTTCCCAAACAACTGGCGCCCCTGGGTGGTGTACCCATTCTGAAACGCTCGATAAGACTCGTTGAGGAACTCGCCGGCTGCGTGCCGGTCGTTGTGACTGCTGACGAGAGGCTCGCTCAATCGGCGGGGCGTGTCTTTTACCCGGCCAGGCGTCGCTGGATTGTGGAAACACTGGGTACTACCGTGAACCTTTGGGGCCGAAGGACGATTGTCCTTCTGGGGGATGTTTTTTACTCCAGGGAGGCCATGCGGGCCACCTTCGAGCATCCTGGAGACCTGATCTTTTTCGGCAGACCAGGAGCAAGCTTCTTTTCCGGCAAGCGTTACGGCGAGATCTTTGGCCTCGCATTCACCGAGGCTGTCGGGCCGCTCGTCATGCAGGGGCTTGAAAGGGCGGTTCGTCAGGCGGAACACGGCGGGCGGGGCAAACTTTGGGATTTGCTGGGGTGTTTGCGAACGGTCGAGGGGACCGCTGTGGCATTCCATCCCATCGAAGACGAGACTGACGATTTTGACAGCCCGGCGGATTATCGGCGGATGGCCTGGCTCTACCGGGGGTTCGGATCGGAGAACAAAGCTGTCCGGAGTGTTGCAAGGCTCGTCGGCCTGTTGCTATTCGGGCCACACGCGATTTG
>NZ_JACIYL010000697.1 GCF_014359955.1 Thermogutta sp.
CACCTGTTCAGCCTGAGGAACTCCCAGTAATTGCCAGAATACCGCGGTGACGTTCACGACCGGGCCTCCCCGTGGCAGGAAGCGCGGGCCAGCAGACCCATTTCCGAAATCAGCCCAAGTGCCGCCGCCAGTATGAACCACGGCCACCACTCGCGGAACCGACCTGCCGGAGTGTCATTACCTTCGGCGTTCACCAGGACATGCGATCGCCCCAACTGCGACGATATTTCTTCGGCGCGGAGATAGTCGGGGACGGATTCCTCTGCCGGCCCCGCCACGGCGATGGGAATGTCTTCCACCGGTCGTCCCAGCACGGGAGGGGCGGAACGGCCATCCTGTCGCGCTCCGTCAGCCGCAGTGTCCGCGCCAAATCCCTCCGAATTCCCGGCAGGACTTCCCGCGGAGGATCCCTGATAGCAAACGAGATGGTACAGCCCCCGTCGGGGAAATCCTCGAAGAGCGACGCCGTAGCGACGGGCTTCGAGAGCCTCGGGAACAAGCGGGCTCATTTCCCCCTTCGGATCAACAAGTTGCCACGACTCGCCCATCGGATCATCCACCGCGAGACGGAACATATCCGAGGTGGCCAAATTGCGTCGCGGGCAGGTGCTGTCCACGAGCCTGCGGAGCAACCGATCGAACACGACAACCGCGTATGAGGCACACATGGTGTTCCAATCGCGAAACAGTCCGCTGGTGATAAAAATCGTGCGGCCTTCCCCCAGTTGGCGTTCCACCATAAACGGCAGCCCATTGGTGTAACGCGCCAGCACCTGTACTTCAGTTGGAGAAGAGTTTGGCCCGGCGGAAGCCGAATTGGTAGCCATCACCCTTGAGTTGTCCCCAGTCTTTTCAGGCACAATCCTTTCCCGTTGCAGGTCCCACCGCCACATCAACCAGCTTCGTTCGCTGTTGCCGGACGTTTGGGCAAAGGACGTGGTTTGCGCGGTCGTCTTTCGGGCTGGCTTTGGGCTCGGAGGGCTCATTTGAACCGCGGATGGCCCAAGGTCCACCTCCACGGCTTGGAAGAAGAAGACCGGCTGGTAAAACCGCGCCAATTCGGACTCATCAAATTCCTCGATCCGAAAACAGGGATCCTGAAGGGTGCGCACATCGAGCTGAAACGGCTCCAGTCGGGTCACACCGGGCAGGGGCAGCCGACCGTAGAAACTGGGTAGCAATCGCCCCGGCAAAATCTCATATGGCGCACCACACGCGCGCGACCACGCAACCGGATCGAATTCCCCACCTGCCGCCACCACCAGGTTGCCACCCTGACGAACGAAATCGGCCAGCAAATCCAACCGGGGAGATGGATCACGCACGCCCGCCACCACGAGCACCCGAGTGTTCGCAAGTCGGGAAGGAGAAAGCTCATCCAGAGTAACGGCCTGGCCGACCAGTCCAAACGCGGCTTCTTCGAAGGACGTTGCCAGGAGTTTGCGGAGGAAGAATGTTTCTCCATATCGGCCGGCAGCGGGATCCTCGTTTCGGCCATATTGATCCACGAACAGAATCGGCGATGTCTTGAAGACAGGCAGGAGGACGGTGGCCGAGTTATCGTCCTCCAGAGGATCGGGGGGCAAACTGACCTGGATGTCGAGCCAGCTCAATTCCGTCTGCTGAGGAAGAACGGACAAAGAATACGGCGGGAATTCGACCTCCCGCTCCTGTCCCGGCTGAAGATCGACCGGCTGCGTCGCCACGACATTTCCCCGGACAAGCAACCGCACCAGGACGCCCTCGCGCGGCTTGCTCCCTTCATGACGCACCCATGCGCGAACCCGCACCGAGCCGCCCGGCTGGAGATACCGTTCCGGAATCCACACGCGGCTGATCCATGTGTTTTCGGGAACGTCGGGTTGAATGAGAACGATTTCCGGTGTCGCGGGGAGATCTCGAACCACCTGAGCCAGTCCGGTCCCGGCCGACTGTGACCGCTGAAAATCGCTCAAAATGACGATCCTTTTTTGGCGGGGGTCGGGAAAGCGGCGACAGAGATCGGCGACATCCGCGAGGGCCGCACGGAGATCTCCGCTACGATCCAGCGGGAACAGGCCCCTGATCACGTCCGCTGCTTCTTCCGGCGGTCCAAAATCGCAGCGTACGACCTCGTTGGGCGCGCGAACAAACGGAACCACAGAGACACGGCTTTCCGGGGGTAAATCCTTGAGGAGGGCCAAAGCCCGGTCCCGCGCTTCGTCCCAGAGGGAGCGGCCCAGCACCTGATAGTTCATGCTCAGGGAATTATCCAAAACAAGGAGAAGATGCGTTGCGACGCGCGATCCGGAGACACCCGGCTGGCCCCAGTGAGGACGCGCCATCCCGATGGCAAACAGAAGCAAGCACGCCATC
>NZ_JACIYL010000698.1 GCF_014359955.1 Thermogutta sp.
CCTCCCCAGCACGTGGGGTCAAGCGGTTGTTATGCGGATTTTGGACAAAGACAATATCAAAATTGGCCTGCGCCAACTCGGATTTTCTGAAGAAGATTATGTCAAATTTAAACAACTTATCAGACGGCCGAACGGAATTATCCTCGTGACGGGACCCACCGGTTCGGGGAAGACAACCACCCTCTATGCGGCCCTCAATGAGTTGAACACGCCGGACCGCAAGATCATCACCGCGGAGGACCCCGTGGAGTACTACCTGCCGGGGATCAACCAGGTGGAGATCAAGCACGAGATTGGCCTGGATTTCGCCCGGGTCATTCGCGCGATGCTGCGCCAGGCGCCGAATGTGATCCTGGTCGGTGAGATGCGCGACCTCGAGACTGCCCAGATGGGTATCCAGGCTTCTTTGACTGGACACCTCGTTTTTAGTACACTGCATACGAACGATGCGCCCAGCTCTATTACACGTCTGATCGACATGGGAGTCCCCGCCTATCTGGTGGCAAGCAGCGTCGTGGCGATCATGGCGCAGCGCCTCGTGCGGGTGGTGTGCGAGCAGTGCAAGCAGCCCTACCAACCCAGCGATGTCGTTCTGGAGATGGCCGGCGTAACCCCCGAAATGATGGCAGGCGCCACCTTCTACCGCGGTAAAGGATGCAGCCGGTGCAACGGCACAGGTTACCGGGGTCGGATGGGTATCTTTGAGCTCATGATCATGTCGCCCAAGATTCGGGAACTCACCTTCAAGAACGCCCCCGTGGCGGAAATTCGCCGTGTAGCCATCCAGGAGGGGATGAAGACCCTCTATATGGACGGCCTCCAGAAAGTCCTCAAAGGGAAGACCACTCTGGAGGAGTTGCTCTCGGTGGCGCGTCCAGAAGAAGAGCTCCGCTGATCTGTCCTTCAGCGGTCGCAGCGCCGCTGGTTTGGAGCGTTACCACCCTCTGGGGTATCGGGCGGCAGAATAATTCGTCAGGGGAGGGTTGTGTCGGTCTCGTGGTTGAGCAGGGCCAGTCAAATCACCGGTTTTCTTTCAGGAATCGAGGCGGGGTATGTCACAGCTTCAAATCGACAAGCTTCTCAACACCGTGGTCACCCGGAAGGCCAGCGACCTCCATATCACCGTGGGGCAGCCGCCTGCTCTTCGGATCGACGGCCGACTTGTTCGGCTGGAAACCAAGGTCCTCGAACCTGAGGACACCGTCGCCCTGATGAAAAGCATTACGCCGGAACGGTGCCAGCGAGAACTTCAGGAGGTGGGAGGCTCCGACTTCGGTTTCGCCTTCGGCGACAAGTGCCGGTTCCGGGTGTCAGTCTTCAAGCAAAAAGGCTATGTGGGGATGGTGCTTCGGCAAATCCCCAACCGGTTGATGACCTTCGAAGAGCTGGGCACACCGCCCGTGTTCAAAGAACTCATCATGAGGCCGCGGGGTCTGATCCTCGTCACCGGGCCGACCGGTTCCGGTAAATCAACGACTCTGGCGGCGGCCATCGACTACCTCAACAACAACGTGGATCACCACATCATCACCATCGAAGACCCTATCGAGTTCTATCACACCCACAAGCGATGCACGGTGAACCAGCGGGAAGTGGGGGTGGACGTCCCGAGCTTCGCGGAGGCCATCCGCCGGGCGTTGCGACAGGACCCGGACATCATCCTCGTCGGTGAGATGCGCGACCTGGAAACCATCGAGGCCGCCATCACAGCCGCGGAAACAGGTCATATCGTGTTCGGAACCCTCCACACGACCGGGGCGCAGGGGACCGTCAACCGAATCATCGACGTCTTTCCCACCAACCAGCAGGAACAGATCCGGACCCAGCTTTCCACGTCCATCATCGGCGTTCTGTCCCAGCAATTGCTGCCGCGGATTGGTGGGGGACGGGTGGCGGCCTACGAAATGCTCGTCGTGACCCCCGCTATTGCAAACCTCATCCGCGAAAATAAGACTTACCGAATCAACTCGGCCATCCAGACCGGCCACAAGCTGGGAATGCAGCTTCTGGACGACCACCTCTTCCGGCTGTGGCGGGATGGAATATGCGAGAAGAAGGAAGTGCTTCTGCGGGCCAATAGCCCGGATGAACTGGCCGCCCGAATCGCAGCGGCCGAACGGGGTATCCTCGAAGACGAAGAGGAAGCCCGGCGTCGCCTGGAACGCGAAATGGCCCAAAACGGGCGAAGATAAGAGAACTATCGACATTTGGATAAATACTTGCGACTGGCTAAGATAGAGTGTGGACCGGGAAGACAGATCTTTCCGGCCTGTGTGGACATTTTTGTCGGTTGTCAGGTCAACTCAAAGCGCATCGCAGGATAGCAGGAAAAGCGGATGGCTCT
>NZ_JACIYL010000699.1 GCF_014359955.1 Thermogutta sp.
CGTGCCCCTCCAAATCATGTTTTTCGTTAACAGGAAGGACAAGGGTTCACCGGCAGGGGCAATTCATGAATTGCCCCTACTGACATATCGCGCGCGTGCCTTCTCCATGGTTTTTCCAAAATGGAAATGTCGGTATGAGTTGATCTTGCCTGCCGAGTGGATTTTGAGATAGCATATCAGTCACGCGACGGCACGGGCGACAAGCCCCGGCAGACAACGATTCGACCCGAGAAAAAACGGAAAGGACGCCGTATGCCGACCACCCTGGGTGAACTCAGTGCCCTCGTTGGAGGGGATCTCGTCGGGCCGGCAGATCTGGTCATTGAAGGGGCCGCCCCGCTTGGGCAGGCAGGTCCCCGCCAGATCACCCTCATCGATCGTCCGGAACGGTTATCCAAGGTCTCCCCGAACGAAATCGCCGCAGCAGTGGTTCCCCGCAAGGTGGAAGCCGCTCCTTTTCCCATCATCCGCGTGGAAGACGTCCACCGGGCCTTCAGCGTGATCGTGCGATTCTTTCGACCCCCGCGAGAAAACGAGCGGAAGGGCATTCATCCTCAAGCCATCATCAGCCCAACCGCGCGGCTTGGTCCCGACGTGGACGTCCATCCCTTCGCCTTCATCGGCGATGATGTGGAAATTGGGGAGGGTTCCACGATTCACTCCGGTGTGCGGATTCTGCCCGGCTGCAAGATCGGACGGCAGGTCACCATTTTTCCCAACGCGGTCCTCTACGAGAACACCGTGGTAGGAGACCGCTGCATCATCCACGCCGGGGCCGTGCTGGGGGCCTACGGGTTCGGATACTGCTGCGAAGATGGCAGGCACGTCCTTTCCAGCCAGTACGGGAATGTCGTCCTGGGCGACGACGTGGAGATCGGGGCCAACACCACAATCGATCGGGGCACCTACGGTTCCACGACCATCGGCGAGGGGACGAAAATCGACAATCTCGTGATGATCGGGCATAACTGCCGCATTGGCCGTCATAATCTGATCTGCGCCCAGGTGGGCATCGCTGGCAGTACAACGACGGGTGACTATGTGGTGATGGCCGGGCAGGTCGGGGTCCGCGACCACGTCCATATCGGGGACGGCGCGGTACTGGGGGCCATGGCGGGCGTCATCAATGACGTGCCTCCCCATGCGCGCTTCGTGGGGATCCCTGCCACGCCGGAACGCGAACAGATGCTCAAGCAGGCTGCGTTCGCCAAATTGCCCGAAATGCGGCGGCAGCTTAAAGAGATTCAGGAGACCCTTCGTCGGCTGGTGGCTCGGCTTGATCAGTCTGATCAGTCCAGGGAAGCGGCGTGAAGGAGAACGCATCCATGGGAGGCGGACGCACCACCCTCCGCCCTGCCAGCCACGAGGACGCGGTTGCGGTCCTTTCCCAGCGCCCGTCCACACGTGTGGGACTCATCGCCGGCTGGGGACGGTATCCTCTCATCCTGGCGGAACATCTGCATAACCGCGGGTACGAGGTTTGCTGCCTGGCGGTGAGGGATCACGCCGATCCGGCCCTGGCTCGGTGGTCAACAAGATTTGCGTGGATCGGACTCGGACAGGTGGGACGGTCGTTGCATTTGCTCCGCACCTGGGGCGTGCGCGAGGCCACGCTGGCCGGCAAAATCCACAAAGTGACGCTCTTTCGGCCCTGGATGTGGCTCCACCATTTTCCGGATTGGGGCGGCGTACGGGCGTTCGGGCCTCATTTCCTGTTTCGTTCTCGGGACAATCGGGACGATACGCTACTGACCACCGTGTGCCACGAAATCGAGCGGATCGGAATTACCGTCCGACCGGCCACAGCGTATTTGCCCGATGTCCTCGTTGGAAGAGGGCCGCTGACGCCCGGAACTCTCGCACGGGCCCAGTGGAAAGATATCGCCTTTGGCTGGCGGGTGGCCAAAGAAATGGGGCGTCTCGACATCGGCCAAACGGTGGTCGTCAAGAATCAGGCGGTTCTGGCGGTTGAGGCCATCGAGGGGACGGACGCTTGCATCCGCCGGGCAGGGGAACTGTGCCGCTCGGGGGGATTCACGGTGGTCAAGGTGGCCAAGCCCCAGCAGGACATGCGCTTCGACGTCCCCACGGTGGGTACGAACACACTCGAGGTCATCGCCGCGGCCAAAGGGGCGGTTCTGGCCGTCGAGGCGGAAAAGACGATCCTTCTCGATCCCGATCGGGTGGTGGACCTGGCGGTCCGCAACCGGATTCACGTGGTGGCCATCACGGAAGAGGACATCGCAGCGGTCGGCTAGGTGCGACAGGGAGCCGGCACGGCGCCACCAGTCGCGATACTCCAATACATGGCCGGTTTGTTGGCTGGCGTTCCACCCCGACCGGT